>JAZRLW010000062.1:0-3426 GCA_045647025.1 Eubacteriales bacterium | reverse complement strand
TAGGCAACGAGCTTGACGATTCCGCTTGTGCATACCTTAAGGACTTCGCCGCCGCCACCGCCTCCAACGGTGCGGTAGGTCTCTACCATATTGCAAACCTCACTCCCGAGGCAGTTGAGCTTGGTGAAAGCCTTATATCAGAAAACGCAAGAGAGTACATCATAGACGATGCCGAGCTTGCAAGAGTACAGGCAAACTACCCCGTTATCTGGAAGAACCCCGATGCAAAACCCAAGCTCTGCTTTGTAGGTTGTCCTCACCTCTCCCTTGAACAGCTCAAGGACTGGACGGTAAAGCTTGAAAACGCCCTTGAAGCCAACGGCAACAAGAAGGTTCTTATCCCCACCGTATTTACCGCGGCTCAGGGAGTGCTTGACGAGTTTGAAAAGACCGAATACGCCGCCCGTCTTAAGGCTACGGGCGTTATCACCTCTTACATCTGCCCCCTTATGTATATGAACAATCCCCTTTGCAAGAAGATGCCCGTAATCACTTCGTCCAACAAGCTCCGTACCTACACCAGCGCAAGATACTACACCGACGGAGAGATACTTAACACCATCACAGGAGGTAACAAGTAATGAAACAGTTTCAGGGAAGAGTTATAACCCCCGGTCAGGTTACTGCCGAGGCGGTAGTTACCACCGAGGGCTTCAACACATTGGCCTCCTTCCAGATGGCGCTCCAGTTTGGAGATAAGGAAGTTAAATGCGGCGACCAGAGTAACAAGGACATTTACGGCAAGCCCCTTCTGGGCAAGGCTCTTTGCCTCCCCCAGACCATAGGCTCCACCACCGGCGGTCTTGTGCTTTATTGCGCTTGCGCTATGAAAAAGAACCCCGCTTGCATGCTCTTTGCAAACCACATCGACTCCCTCGCCGCCGCAGGTGCCGTACTTGCCGACGTATGGGTAGAGGGTGTTTCCATGCCTGTTGTAGACTCTCTTGGCGAGGAATTTCTTGCCTACGTTAAGGACGGCATGAAGATAACCGTTAAGGAAAACGGTATAGTTGAGGTTGAATAGTTATGTATAACGAATGGTCACTTGACGTTTTTTACAAAGGAATAGACGATCCCTCGTTTAACGAGGATATGGAAAAGCTGGAAGCCGCCGTTGCAGAGTATAAAAAGACGGTTGCCGCCCTTTCCTACGACGACACTTTGGGCGGTCTTAAGGCCGTGATTGATATTAAAGAAAGGGTAACCGTTCTTGTTCGCAAGATCATGGGTTACCTCAGCCTTCGCAGATCCACCAACAGTGCCGACAGAGAGGTATCCGTACCCCAGACCAAGATTCAGGCCCTCCTTGCGGACACCGCAAAGGAAGGGGTAATATTTGAGAAGTTCGTCGGGGGCATTGAAAACCTTGACGAGGTTATCGAAAAGGACGAGATACTGGCCCAGTATAAGTTCTATTTTAATGAAATAAAGGACTCCGTATCCCATAACCTTTCCGACGATGCCGAGGACGTATTTACCAGAATGAATATGTCGGGCGGCGGTGCCTGGGGCAATATGGTGTCCTACCTCACATCCACCCTTGAGGTTGACTACAAGGGCGGAAAGACCACCCTTTCCGAAATCAGAGGTCTGGCCGAAAGTGCCGACCCCGAGGAAAGAAAGGCTGCCTACGAGGCTGAAATAGCCTCCTACGCCAAGGTTAAGGACGCTATTGCATTTGCTCTTAACAGCATAAAGGCACAGGTAAATACCGAGGCAAAGCTCCGCGGATACGAAAATCCCCTGGATATGACCCTTACTCATTCCAGAATGAAGAAAGAGACCCTTGACGCAATGTTCGGCGCAATGAAGGAATATATGCCCAAGTTCCGCCAGTATCTCCGTCACAAGGCAAAGCTTCTCGGCCACGAAAACGGTCTGCCCTGGTACGACCTTTTCGCTCCCATGGGCAAGGCGGGCGGACAGACCTTTACCGTAGAAGAATCCCACAAATACCTTGTAGAGCATTTCCAGTCCTTCGCTCCCGACCTTGCGGAAATGGTTGACAGAGCCTTTAAGGAAGAGTGGATTGACTTCTACTCCCGTCCCGGTAAGTCGGGCGGTGCCTTCTGCTCCAATCTCCCCTTCCTCAAGCAGAGCCGCGTGCTTACAAACTTTGCGGGAACCTTCGGTTCTGTGGTAACCCTTGCTCACGAGCTTGGCCACGCCTACCACGGTATGCAGATAGAAAACCACAGACCTCTCAATACAGGCTACACCATGCCCGTTGCCGAAACAGCATCTACATTTAACGAGGTAATTATCGTAAACGATGCTATTTCAAAGGCCGAGGGCGAGGAAAAGATAGCCCTTATTGAAAGCCAGCTCCAGGACAGCAACCAGATAATCGTGGATATCTACTCCAGATTCCTCTTTGAGGATGAGGTAATGAACCGTAGAAACACCACCTTCATGTTCGCAAAGGATCTGGAAGAGATAATGCTTAACGCTCAAAAGGAAACCTACGGCGACGGCCTTGACCCTGAATTTATGCACCCCTACATGTGGTGCTGCAAGAGCCACTATTACCGCGCAGGGCTGAGCTATTACAACTTCCCCTACGCCTTTGGCGGACTCTTTGCAAGAGGCCTTTACGCAAAGTATCTTGAAGAGGGCGAAGCCTTCCTTCCCAAGTACAGAGCCCTTCTCAACGCCACCACCGTTGGCACCGTTGAGGACGTGGCAAAGATTGCGGGTATAGACCTTACCCAGCCCGAATTCTGGCGCAAGAGCCTTGATATGATTGCAAAACAGATAGACGAGTTTATTGAGGTTACTTCTAAATAAGCTTATAAAAGGACCACCCGAGAAGGATCATTCTTTCTCGGGTGGCGTTTTATCGGTCATTGACACATTTATTCTTTGTTAAACCTCAACTCCGCTTTAAAGAGGTCGCCGTCAACCGTAAGGCCGAAATACCCCTTCATAAGCTCGGCAAAGCTCTTGACTATGGCAAGTCCCAGGCCGCTGCCTTCGCTGTTTCGGGAGGCGTCCCCACGGACAAATCTTTCGGTCAGCTCCTCGGGTGAAACCTTTATTCTGTCACGGGAAACGTTACGGAAGATAATGCTTACGTAGGTGCCATTGTCTTCCAAGGTAACGTAGGCTCTGGTACCGGGCATTGAGTACTTTGTCATATTGGAGAGAAGATTGTTTACGCATCTCCACACAAGGGTGCCGTCGGCAGTTATTACCACGGGGGTGTCGGGCTTTTCAAGGATGCAATCAAGATTTGCCGCCCCCATTTTTTCCGCGTACTCACCTATTGATTGTAAAAGAAGCTCTGATAAGTCAACCTCTTCCCTTTTGGGCTCAATGTTCCCCGTGGCGGCCTTTGAGGCCTCGGTGAGGTCGTCAAGCATCTTTTTCAGCCGCTTTGACTGTCTGTCAAGGATAGCAAGGTATTCCTTTGCCTCCTCGGTGGGC
>JAZRLW010000061.1:0-11853 GCA_045647025.1 Eubacteriales bacterium | reverse complement strand
CATAGTATTATAGCTTTTCAAGAAGCCCAAGGCTGTTATCAAGGAAGTCTGACAATTCAGTTGCAGTAAGCTGTCTTTGTCCAAGAAGTGCCAAGGTGTATATCTGCTTTGCCATAGCTCTTGCGGTGTCATCAGGCTGGGCAGACATTGTTTCAAGCTTGGAAATAATGGGATTTGATGAGTTAAGAACGAGAGTTGCATCCTCCTGCACGGGGAGATTATTTGCGCCGTCGGGAGAATACATTGAATAGAACTTCATCATCTCGTTATATCTGCGAGCCTCCTCTTCGATATTGAGGATGGCAGGTATCTTTTCTTCCTTAAGTGAAGTGAAGGTTACTTCAAGTTTTTCATTACCAGATATTTCTTTAAAAAGATTTTTAAGTTCTTCGGAGCCTTCTGCTGTGGCGCCGTCGTTCTTGATCGCATCCGCATTTGCATCCACACGAAGGAATTTAACGTTTTTCTCGGTATTTTCAAGCATAGACATAAACTGATTGTCCATAAGCTTATCGAGAACAACCACCTTCTTCCCAGCAGACTTAAACATATTTATATATACCGCCTGTCGGGTGGTATCATTGGTGTAATAAACCGTTTTTTCACCCGCGGTATTATCCCCTTCTGCAGAGGTGAGATACTCGTTCAAGGTCAGCCAGTCACCGTCAACAGTCTTGTAAAGAAGAACGTTTTTGGTCTTTTCATAAAACTTCACGTCACGCATACAAGCATATTCAAGAAAGGATTTTACATCTTCGTATATAGCCTCGTACTTGTCCCTTTCGGTATTGAAAAGGGAGTTAAGCTTATCGCACACCTTTTTGATGATATGGGCGGAAAGTTTTGACACGTAGGTATTTGTCTGAAGATAGCTTCTCGAAACGTTTAAAGGCAGTTCGGGACAGTCAAGGACACCCTTGAGCATAAGAAGATAATCGGGAATAACTTCCTTAATATTATCTGCGACGAACACTCTGTTATAATAAAGCTTTACCTGTCCTTCAATGCCCTCGTACTCGTGATTTATCTTGGGGAAATAGAGAATTCCCTTGAAATTAAGAGGATAATCGGCATTGATGTGAATATGGAAAAGGGGCTTTTTATAGTAACGAAAAACTTTCTGATAGAAGTTATCGTAATCCTCGTCGGTACACTGTGAAGGTTGCTTAAGCCAGAGGGGTTCATCAGCGTTTATGCGTAAGGAAGAATCCTCCTCATTCTGCTCTTTTTCCACCTTTTCAAGATAAAGGGGCACGGGAATAAAGGAGCAGTATTTATCAAGTATCTGATGAATCTTACCCTCACCAAGATATTCTTCTTCCCCATCCATAACATGAAGAATTATATCTGTACCCCTGGAGGACTTTTCGCACTCAGACATCTCGTACTCTCCCCCGTCGGTACAGGTCCAATGTACGGCAGGAGCATCGGTATAGGATTTTGTAATAATTTCAACGGTATCCGACACCATAAAAGCAGAATAGAATCCAAGACCGAAGTGACCGATAATGCCGTCAACGGCGGCTTCTTTTCGACTTCCGTCAGCGTTCTTTGAATCGGGCTCGTGCTCGTATTTCTGTATAAAATCGAGGGCTCCGGAGAGAGCTATCTGATTAATGTATTTCTTAACCTCTTCTTCGCTCATACCTATGCCGTTATCAGATACGGTGATGGTCTTTGCAGTTTTATCGAGGGTAACAGTTACCTTAAAATCATCGTCTATCCCCTTTGCCTCGCCTATTGAAGCAAGATGCTTAAGCTTGACCACGGCGTCGGAAGCGTTAGATACAAGCTCGCGGAGAAATATATCCTTATCGGAATAAAGCCACTGTTTTATTATAGGAAAAATATGTTCGGTCTGTACCGAAATTCCACCTTTTTCACTCATATGAAATATCCTTTCTGCTATTGATTTATATTATGATAGCAACAACGTGCTTACTGTAGTTATACCTATATAAACAACGGTAAAAACCCAGAACAGAGGGGCTTTTAAAGCAAGAGCTACGGCCTCCCCCGTTTTTATCTGTTGCGGGGCTTCGGGTAAAGTGGGCTTCTTCCGCAGCAAAAGAGCTACAATAGAAGCAACTCCCAATACCAATATGGCAATTCCGAAGACACTGTCAACCTTAAAATACATCTCCTCGGGAAGATACACGCCGAGAATGATAAAAATGCATGAAATAAAATTATTAACAAAATGAATAGCAATGGGCAAGCGGTAATTACCTGTATAAACATATATAAAAGCCAGACAGAGTCCAAGACAGAAGGTGGCAAATATCTGCTCCACAGTACCGTGCATAAGCCCGAAAGCAAGGGAGGATACCACTATTGCACCGCCGCGGGAAAGGGGTGATAGCATACCGATGAAGGTAAACCTGTATATGAACTCCTCGCATAGCGCAGGAAGCACCGCCATAACCACAATTAAAGCTACCGATTCAACCGCATTTGAAGGATCAGGAATAGAGGATGAAACAGTAGGAAGGTCTATTCCGAAAGAACTAAAAATACTGAATACGTTACTTATAAACTGTGAAAGAAGCAAGCTAATAAAAATAACCGCGGGTATGTACAATATATACGAAAGCGCACCGCTTTTTTCGGCTTTTACAGTATCCTTGACCTTAAACCCGGCAAGACTGTAGAGGAGACGAAAAAGAAGAGCCGACGCTATGGGATAAATAGCTTGAGGAATAATGAAGCCTAACCAATAATAACTGCCACTCCATTGAGAAAAAATAAAGGCAAAGATTCCCGGAATCCATGATGCAAAAACCATAACGATAGGCAGCAAGGACCCAAAACCAAAAAGAAGATTAACACGCCGGGTAAAAAGTTTTTTTAAATCCGTAAGTATCCCTCCCAGATGATATTCTCCAATATTTCCAAAGATTAAACAACATTATAACCTTTAAATGTTAAAAAGTCAAGGGAATAGCCAGGGGCAACTAAAATACACAGAAATGTCGGAATCTTCAGTACGGGGGATTTTATTTACACTTGACATTTTATAAAGTAAGATGTATAATGTAATGTGTTATACGCCACGGGCATCACCGTCGTATCCCATAAGGCGTAAAAGAATGAAAACCGACGGAGAAACGGGTATTTTATTATTATGAAGACGAAATACTACACTAAACTTTTATTACCTCTCTGTTTATTCTGCGCGCTGTTCAGATTTCTCGAACTGGCATTTGCGGTAGAATATTCCATTGACTCGTATTTTTACGTCAGCGGAAGCATTATTCCCCTGATATTCAATATTTTCTTGGGACTTTGCGTCGCCTTCTTCTTCTCTTTTTGGGCAATAGACAAAGTAAAATCTCTGACTTCAACATCTTCAAGAGAAAAAAAAGCAGAGCTTAAAGCCATTAAGGCCGAAGGAAAAGAGGCTTATAAGGCATACATAAACGACAACAAGAAGGACATAGAGCTTAAGTCCGAGTTTGCAAGAATGAAAAAGCTTGACGGTAAGACTACATTTCTTTACGTTATAGCATCCATACTCATTCTCGCTTTTTCAGCCCAGCTCCTCCTTGATGAACTTGGCGCTAACGCCGTAGCATACGGCAGTATAAAAGACCTTTTTGGTACATTAGTGCCTTACATATTTGTAGCCGCAGTGCTGTCCGTGCTTTTCTTTGTGCAATTCGCAGCATCCCCCAAAGCAACATCAAAGGGAAAGTTCTGGATGGTTTTGGCTTTCGCACCTGCCCTTTTCTACACACTGCTTGTATTTTTCGTCTTCCAGGCTCATTCGGGTATAGTAAGTAAAGTATTTGTCGCCTTCGACTTTTTAAAGATCGCAGCCCTGGCAATTTCACTTATATCCATTCCTCAACTGTTTATTTCATCTAACCATAAAGCAGTATTCCTCTCCTCTTCCCTCACCGCCGTATTCCTCTCTACCGTAAGATTTACCGACGGAATAGTCTCAATGATCATGGCTATGGGACAGGGTTACGGAATACTTTCCCATCTTGACAAAATAGACGTAGATCCTCTCCTTGCGGCCGGTGACCTCTTCCTGTCATTGGCATTGATGCTGACTGCTGTAAGACTTTGCAAAAAATCCAAGAAAAAACGCGCTGTAAAAGAGAGTACAGAAGATACAGTTGAAACTTCCGCAGAAGAACCCACAGAGATACCCACCGAAGAAACTCAGGAACCCACAAATGAAGTACCGGAAAACGAAGCTGTATCAGAAGATATAATCGTTGAAGAAGAATCCCTTGAATCGGTATCGGAAGAACCTGCCGAAGAAGCTATATCGGAACCCGCTGAAAATTCCGCAGAAGATATGGAAGAAGAACAAGAAAAGGCCGAAGAAGAATCGGAAATTACTGAAGACAAATAATATGAAAACAGTGCTTATAACGGGAGCCGCAAGAGGCATAGGATTAGCCTGCGCTGAAAAATTTGCTTCCCAAGGATACAACGTAATATTAAACTGTGTAAAATCGATTGACGCCGCAACGGAAAAAGCCTTGGAGCTATCCGAGAAATACGGAATTAAGGCTTGTGCAATAAAAGCCGACGTAGCCTCCGAAAAAGAAGTTAAAGAGCTTTTTGTAAAGGCAAAAGAATCAATAGGATCTCCCGACATCTTGATAAACAACGCAGGAATAGCAAAGCTGGGACTTTTTCAGGATATGACCGGCGAAGAATGGGACAGACTATTCGATGTAAACGTAAAAAGCGTGTTCCTCTGCTGTAAAGAAGCCATTCCCCATATGCTTAACAATCAGACCGGCTCCATTATAAACGTATCATCAATGTGGGGTGAGGTTGGAGCCTCATGTGAAGCCGCTTATTCAGCATCAAAAGCTGCCGTAATCGGGTACACGAAGGCCCTCGCAAAGGAGCTCGCGCCTTCGGGAATCAGAGTTAACTGCGTATCCCCCGGACTGATAGATACGGATATGAACGCATGTCTTACCGAAGAAACAAAGGATGAACTGTGCCAGGATATTCCCCTTCAACGTATGGGCAAAGCGGAAGAAGTTGCCGATTGGATATATCTCGTAGCTACCCAAGGGACCTATATTACGGGACAAACCATTTCAGTAAACGGTGGCGCTGTCATATAGGCATAATAAACCACCTTCCGTACTATAATTTATTATAGCAACAAAAGGAAGGCAAATAAAACAATGACTGAAATAAACATCCAGGAAAATGTAAACCTCCCCACCGTACACAAGAAAAAGAAGAAGTCAGGCTTCCTTAAGCTACTTCTTACCTTATTTATTCTGATTATTATGGTGACGCTGTTTGTTTTTGGCGTAATCATAGGTGCGCAATTTGGCGACAGCTTTAAGGTTATAAACCCAAATGATTTCCCTGTACCCGAATACATCGTTGACGGTTTAAGAAAAGTGGGAAAGGTGGATTTTTCCTTTAAACTTTCCGAAGAAAACATCAATACCCTTTTGGTAGCGAACGAAGAACAGTTTAGACCCTTAAAAAACATATACATTTCCCTTAAAGACGGACATATAGTACTCTCCGGCCAGGTAGAGACTGCAGCCATTAAGGATATGGCTGGGGTGAGTATTCCGGAGATTATTTGGCTCTTTTTACCCTCAGTTCTCAATTTAAAATCCGAGGTCGCTATAACCACAAACGAGGGAAGCATTGACATTGACGTACTGTCTTTATCAATTCTTAACTCCGAAAACGGTGAAGAGCTGGTGCATGTAAGCGGATTTGACCATATTTTCCAGAGTCTTATAGACGACGTGATAGAGGCTACCTTCCCTGAAACGGTTTCAGTCAAAGAAATAAACGTTACACCAGGTGGGATAAAAATTAAAATAGCCGCATCCCTCATTAAAGATGAATAACAGTCTTATACCACCGCCCCGGGATATTTCTTGGGGCGGTGCAGTAAACAGAAAAACCATACTTTTGCCTTTTATAAGACCAATCTGATTTTCAGCACGGCAATATTTCACAAAATATTCACCAAAAAGGTATTGCATTTTCTTGTTTTTTAGTGTATAATATCAAAGTCATGTAAGACAACAGCATAACACGGAGAAGTCGCCTAGTTGGTCGAGGGCGCATGATTGGAAATCATGTAATCGTTAACGCGGTTCGAGGGTTCGAATCCCTCCTTCTCCGCCAGCTAAAAAAAGACCGATTGCTCAGCAATCGGTCTTTTTCAATAACAACACGAATATATGTTCTCGTTCAGGTAAAATGACGTCGAACACCTATACCCGTCGTTTACCAAGCGACGGGATTTTTTCACTGGCAAATGCAGAAAGGAACATTAAATATGGGAGAAGCGAGAGTTGTTCTCTCCTTTGCGAGAGATGAAAATTACTGCCGCCACAGCGAAGGTGACTTTATCAGACTTAAGGACGGTAGAATACTTTTTATATATACCAGATTTAAGGGAGCGAAGGCCGGCGACGGAGCACCTACTCACTTGGTCCGCAGATTATCTGCAGATAACGGTGAAACGTGGACGGAACCGGAGGTTGTTTTTGAAGCAGAACAGTTCGGCACCCATAATATCATGAGTGTTTCCCTTATGAGAATGGCAAATGGTGATATCGGTATCTATTTCATAGGAAAAACTCATCTGAAGTGGGTAAATGATATATACCTGTGCAGATCAAAGGACGAAGGAGAAACATGGACTGAGATCATCAGCTGTAACCATCCTTACATCAAGGGACGTCAAGGCATGAACAACTCAAGAATAGAAAGACTTAACTCCGGAAGGATCATCTTCCCCTGGGCCCATCATCCGGGTGCATATAAACCCGCAGCCTTTGAAGGTGACAAAAAACGAACCAGCAACTATACCGTTTCAATGACCTTATATTCGGACGATGACGGATATACCTGGAATGCATCCGAAGATATGATATGTCCTCCTTTCACAAATTCAGAGAAAGGTATCCAGGAGGGTGAGATCGTAGAGATCAAGCCTGGTATTTTGAGAGGCTTCTGGCGTTCTGATAAAATGTATCAGTATACAGCCCTTTCATTTGATAACGGCGCCCACTGGACAACGCCTACACAGAGTTGTTTCACCTCAAATTGCTCTCCAATTACAATAGCACGAAACCCCTACACGGGTAAATTATATTCATTCTGGAATCCTATCCCCCTTTATAACGGAAGACCTCAGCACTTCGTCGGATCCGGAAGAACACCTCTTGCAATGGCAGAGATAAGCGAGGATGCAAACAAAATACTTAAGATGAAAGATTTGGAAGATCATCCGGATTGCGCTTACGCTTATGTAGCACCCTTCTTCCTCAATGAAAACGAAGTTCTTATCTCATACTGCGCAGGTAGACCCGAGGATAGACACGGCCTTTCAAGAATGAGTATCGCAAAGGCTTTTCTGTTCGAAAATAAAAATAAGTAATAAAAGGAGACCTTTCATATGGACAGAGGTACGGTATTGGCCCAATGGCGGCCGTCGGAAAATAATCCGAGAAACAGCGAATGTGACCTTATAAGGCTTAAAGACGGATCCATTCTCCTAATGTATAACAAATATAAAGGAGATTCAAACAGCGACCTGGCTCCCGACGACATAGTGGCCAGATATTCATACGACGAAGGTGAAACGTGGACAGAGCCTGAAATAAAATTCAGTCCTGAAGATTTTAACACACAAAATATAGGTTCTCCTTCCCTGGTAAGACTTCTTGACGGAGAATTGGGAGTGCAGTTTAACCGACCTCAAAAAGTCCACAATAAGTTTTGGATCAGACATAAGGTTTTCGCCCGCTCAAAGGACGAGGGAAAAACCTTTTACGATATCGTAGACTGTACTTCGGAGCAATTCAACGGCCGTCACGGTATAAACAACGCAAGATTACAGAGATTGACGTCGGGTAGACTTATATACCCCAACTCCATACACCCCGGTGCTCCCAAGGCTTGGGATCCAACCAAGAGAGAGCCCCAGCCCACATCCCACACCCATGGTAACTTTGTGTATTCCGATGATGACGGTCGCACTTGGCGTACCTCAAAGGATACCATATATATGCCCTTTACAGGCTCTAATCCCGGCCTGCAAGAGGGCGAAGTACTAGAGATACAGCCCGGCGTACTGAAATGCTTTTTCCGTACCGATAAAATGTATCAGTACGTATCCACTTCCTTTGATAACGGAGACCATTGGACGGTTGCCCAGCCCAGCTGTTTTACCGCTACATGCTCCCCTATTACCATTAGAAGAAATCCCTACTCGGGTAAGATCTACGCATTCTGGAACCCCATTCCCGATTACAACGGCAGAAAAAAGGCTAAGGGCTTAAACAATAGAACTCCCATGGCGATTGCAGAAATGAACGATGACGCATCGCAAATAGTTAAAATGGACTACGTTCATTCCGATGAGACCCAGGCATACTGCTATATTGCAACCCTTTTCCTAAACGAAAAGGAAATGCTTCTTGGCTACTGCAACGGCAAGGGTGAGTTGGGCGAAAGATGTATGGATACACTTACCATATCAAAAGTAGACCTTGATTTTTAGTACATAAAGGAGATAAAATATGGCAAGAGGAAGAATAATTCTTTCCCGAGGCAAAGAGGAGAATCATCCCCGCCACAGCGAGGGTGACTTTATAAGACTCAACGACGGCCGTATTATGTTTATCTACACCAGATACAATGGTGACAGCCATAACGACAGCGCTCCCGCAGACTTGGTAAAAATCTATTCTTCAGACGAAGGTGAAACCTGGACCGAGCCTGAAATTGTACTGGAAGCCTCTCAGTACGGTGTTAAGAATATTATGAGCGTTTCAATGTTGAGAATGCTCAACGGTGATATCGGACTTATATTTATTATAAAAGCCCTCGAAGCTGCATGGAGTAGAAAGATAGTAATCGTACGCTCCTCCGATGAAGGCGAAACCTTCGGTGAAGCTATTGAATGTACACCTATGGAAAACGACGGTAAATACTGTGTTAACAACTCCAGAGTTGTCAGACTGGCTTCCGGCAGAATAATATATCCCCTCTCACTCCATCCCGGAGCAAAAAAGGAACAGATTGAGGGTAAAAGAAAAGTAAGCGCCTCAGGTCATACCGTTGGAACATTCATGTTCTCCGACGATGACGGATACACCTGGAAAATGGCAGCTGATTACGTTTATCCCCCCTTCACAAAAACTACTGCAGGTATACAGGAAGGCGAGATAATCGAGATAAAGCCCAACGTGCTTAAATGCTTCTTCAGAACAAAGCAGATGCTTCAGTACGAATGCTTGTCATTTGACGGCGGCGATCATTGGACAATACCTCAAACAAGCTGCTTTACCGGTCCCTGCTCCCCCATTACCATTCGTAGAAATCCCTATACCAATAACATATTCGCTTTCTGGAACCCGATTCCTTCATATAACGGAAGAGAAACCTCAAAGGTTCAGCCAACTCGTTCTCCTTTTGCAATGGCAAGAGTAAACAGCGACGTATCAAAGATTCGTTGGATGGACTATGTGGAAGATGACAGAACCGCAGGCTACGCATATGCCGCACCGTTCTTCCTTAGCGAAAACGAAGCGCTGTTGGCATACTGCGGAGGAAAGCCCCTGGAAGATCTGGATATGCTGGTTCGTCTTAAAATATGCAAGGTAAACCTTGATGATCCTATAGAAGAAGAACAGGTAATCAAATGAAAGAAGCAAGAATAATCAAGACGGTTACCCCCACCCCAAGCTACAGAAGACACAGTGAAGGCGACTTTCTCAGGCTCAAAGACGGCGGTATAATATTCGTCTACGCCAGATTTCTGGATAAGGGCGGAAAGGACGACGACCCTGCAGAGCTTGCTGCAATGTACTCCTACGATAACGGCGAAACATGGACGGACCCCGAAACCTTCCTCAGATCGGAACAGTTCGGTCCCAGTACAATAATGAGCGTATCTCTTATGAGAATGCTTAACGGTGACTTCGGCCTGTTTTTTGAAATAAAGACAGAGGTTCACGGCTCTCCCAAATGGGAACACACCATGGCTCTTGCCCGTTCAAAAGACGAAGGTAAGACCTTCTACTCCATTACCCCCTGCAGCCCCGCAGAATACGAGGGAAGATACGGCTTAAACAATGACCGTGTGGAAAGACTTTCTTCGGGAAGAATAATCGTTCCCATATCTATCCACGCCGGCGCATATAAGCCTGATAAAGAAGGCAAAGCAAGGTCAAGAATATCGAGATATACAATAAATACACATACATATTCGGACGATGACGGATACACCTGGAAAACCAGCTCCGACCTTGTCTGTCCCCCCTTTACAAGTACGACAAAAGGCTTGCAGGAAGGCGGCGTTGTGGAAATAAGCCCCGGAATACTCAAATCATATTTCCGTTCGGATAAAATGTACCAGTACACATCCATATCCTTTGATAACGGTGACCATTGGACCTCACCCCAGATAAGTTGCTTTACTTCTCCTTGGTCTGCTCTTAAAGTGGAGAGAAACCCATTTAACGGAAAGCTTTACGGAATATGGAACCCCGTTCCCCTATATAACGGCAGATTCTACCGCCATATAGATTGGGGTAGAACTCCTTATTATTTTGCGGAATTAAGCGACGATATAACATCCTTCAAAAATATCCAAGTTATTGAGGACGAACCCGATCACGGATACAGTTACGTGGCAACTCTCTTTACTGCGGAAGACGAAATACTTCTGGGTTACTGCAGTGGCGGTCCGGAAGACGGAACGGGGCTTTGTAGACAGACTATAGCAAAACTTAAAATAAAGCAACCTGAATAAGTAACATATATCATTGAAATAGAAAACGGAGGCAATAAAATGACAACGAACACAAGAATCGTAAAAATCTTCACTCCCGATACCGAACACGGCCGTCACAGCGAGGGAGCATTCCTCAGACTTAAGGACGGTGGCATTCTTTTTGCATACACCCGCTACAACGGAGAATCTGCGGCTGATACCGCTCCCTCCGCTATCGTGGCTGTAAAATCTTACGACGAAGGCGAAACCTGGTCCGAGCCCAAGGTATTGTTCACCGCTGAACAGTACGACGTTAAGACCATCGGCAGCGTATCCCTTCTCCGTATGGAAAACAGTGACCTTGGCATATTCTTCTTAATAGACACTGTTCCCGGCTGGACCCATCATATTATTTTTGCCCGTTCTAACGACGAGGGCGAAACCTTCTACACTGAGTCCAGAGATTGTACTTTTGATCTTTATGACGGTTACTTCTCTCTCTGCAACGACAGCGTTCGTCGCCTTTCTTCAGGCAGAATAATCGTCCCCCTCACCTACAACACCGGTGCTTACAAGGATTCTCCCGAAGCGCACGTTGACGAAAGAAGCTTTGGCGGCTTCACCTATTCCGATGACGACGGTCAGACCTGGGTAACCTGCAGCGACGAGCTCTATCAGACCTTCAGCGGAACCCATACCGGTCTTTGCTTTAACAACGTTACAGAAATCGCCCCCGGCGTTCTCAAGGCTACATTCGGTACTGATATGATGTGCCAGTATCATGCCTTCTCTACCGATAACGGCGCGCACTGGACTCCCGTTGAGCCCTCTGTATTCAGTTCTCCCTGCGCACCCATGAAGGTTGAAAAGAACCCCACAAACGGCAAGTTCTACGCTATCTGGAATCCCGTTCCCAACTACAACGGCAGAGAGGATATTGCCGTAAATCTCGGCAGAACACCCCTCGTATGGTCCGAGCTTACCGGAGACACTCTCAGATACGGACAGATCAACACCATCGAAGGAGATCCCCGTTGCGGATACAGCAATCCTGCAGTATTCTTCACCAAGGACGGAGAAATGCTCCTTGCATACAATAGCGGTTGCGCAGA
>JAZRLW010000060.1:0-2513 GCA_045647025.1 Eubacteriales bacterium | reverse complement strand
GATTGAAATATGGGGGCGCCCGAAAAAGAGGACAGATACGCCCGGTATTCTTCTTTTGTAATATCGGTCACGAAGATGTAACTCATCTGGACTCTCCTTTGGAGGGCAAATTTTTGCGATTCAAAATATTGCGGAGTACTGTGCTCCTGAAGTGTCTTATCTTAGGGAAGAGGTTGGTAAACAAATACATCTTTAATCCAGTACCTCTTGCAAGACGCATATCGCCAACATAGACGTAAACGTCACCGCCGTAACTCTTTTTGTAGTTAACGAGGCCGTAAAGAGGATTATTGGGGTCAAAAGGATCTCCTGTTATTCTGCCCATAGAGTGGGAACTGCAACCACGCCTTGAACTTTCAATAATGCGAGAGAAATTAAGAAAATGAGTAGGACGAAGGGTATTTCTTAAAAGATTTACCGTTCCGCCGTAAAGGCAAACCGACTCGCGACCAAAATAGGACGTTAAGCCCGCAGCAAGGCATATTTTACGTGAAGCGTTATCCGCAGATTCGAGCTCTGCCTCAATCTTTTTATAAGTCTGTATATATTTTTGCAATGAAGAGAGTTCTTTTTTGAGTAAAGCGATTTTCTGCTTTGCACCCTTCTCCGAGAGGTCAAAGGACACTATTTGTTCCTCTATCTCCCCTGCTCTCTCTGTTGAGGAGTTATATTTTTCGGTCTCCTTATCTCTATCGTACCATACAAGCATAAGCTCTGCATCCATACCCAGAGATTCGAGGATATTAGCATAATATTCCTTGGTTCTGTGAACGAATTCCACCCTGTCGGCGGTCTCTGTCATTACAGAAAAGAATGTATCCAGCATTTCAGGTGACTGCTTTATATCCCTGCCTGAAACAGTTTCCGCATAAAGGCCGTTTTCAAGTCCTGTTCGGTAGCCATGGCGGACACCCTTTTCGCAAGATGATAAAAGTTCATCCTCATCTTTATCCCAAACAGTAACCACAACGTCCGTAGGCGGCTGTACAGAATAAACGTTTCTGTCGGAAGGGATTTTAAAACCTGCAGAAGAAAGAATACCGATACGCTCGTCATCAATGTCAGTGCCATTTATATTGACGGGATAATATGGGTCGATCGCCATGCCGAATACGCCGTGTTTAGCCATTTCCTTCTTAAGAAATACAACCAAGCCGTGGATAAGTTCTTTATTGGAAACATCACCGGCAAAGCCCTCGGCTCCGTACCAGAAATTACCGAAAAACTTTATTTTACGTTCAAGACAAAGTATGGAAATAACGGGGCGATCATCCTTAAAGCCCATAAAACCACGAGGTTTCCATGCAGTTTTTACCTTTGCCCAGGCCAAGGTCTGAAAAACCGTACCTCCGTTACTTCTGACAAAGGTATCGAACAGGCGGACATCGGTTACTTCTTTGAATATATACGACGTGTCACTCATAACCTACCTCAATTTTTGAATACGACTCTCCTCAGATAGTGGAGTTTGTCGTGGAGTATACTGTAAAGAAATCTGTTTTCAATCAAATAAAATTCGCCTATAAACTCGTCGAGTGCTCCGTGATAACGGGATTTGTACTGATAGAGGTCGTAGGTCTTATCCTGCTTTATATCCTCGGTATCAAGTCGAAGAGTTCCGCCCATATCAAAGCTTTCACATTCTCCGTTAAAGCAATCCTTAATCATATCCCAATAATTTGAGGTAAGTCTTAAGTCACGGAGAACGGGACTGTTTGCGCCGTAAAAGTCGTGGGATTTTGAGCCGAGTCTGATACAAAGATAGGTTGACAGATATCCTGCATCCCTATTAGCCTCGGTCACCTTCAAACGTGCCTCGGTAGCGGTGAGCTGTTTAACAAGCTCCTTCTCTTTGGGAGCAAGACGTTCTCTTTTTTGGGGAGTGGTATTGGGATCTGCCGCCTCTGCCCTATTAGCCTCAAGCTGGGTAGTAACTGTAGAAATTATGTTCTTCGTATACCTGATATCGGTTTCAGCGTTATATTTATAGAAGTACACCGTAATGTATTTTTTCAAATGCTTAAACAGTTCTATATAATATTCCTTACTGCGGATACCGAAATCCTTCATCTGGGCAGTTGTAAGAAGCAAGGAATAAAAAGCTTCGAACACTTCGTCGGTTATCTCGTCGCCCTTAAATTTCACCGGCTCAAGACCTCTGGCCTCTGCAATATCTATATCGTTGCGAAGTTTCTTTTCCATTTTACCGAAAATCTCTTTTTTAAGGTCTTCCTGATCTTTTTCAGCATCCCAGCAGATTTTGTAATTGGTGGGGCGCTGTATAGAATGAGCCTTATCGGGATTAAAGAGGTAGCCCTCCGAAATCAGATTGTCAAATGCCGCTTTACCATTTTCGGTTACCTGGAAATCGGTCTTATAGGTGTAATACGGGTCAATAGCTGTATAAGCCACTCGGTTTTTCTTCATGTAAGAGTGGAGAAAGGCCGTAAACTCAGACACCAATTCACGATTAGCCAAATCACACACGGGACCTCTCATAGCGTAGGCAATAC
>JAZRLW010000059.1:0-7478 GCA_045647025.1 Eubacteriales bacterium | reverse complement strand
GTATCGGTGGAAACGAATACCTGATGGTCACCCACGATATTACCCATTCTTACGGCGGCAATACCTATCTCGTTTTTCTCACGCTTACCTACACCACTTCGGCCAAGGTTGTACACAGCATCGGTACGAACCTCCTTTATACCGTCGGCTATCATAAGCGCGGTACCGCTGGGAGCGTCAACCTTACGGTTGTGATGAGCTTCTACAATCTCAATATCAGCATCGGGGAAAGCCTTTGCGGTAGTCTTTGCAAGCTCTACCAAAAGTGCCACGCCCAAAGACATATTGGCGGAGTAAAATACGGGGACTTTTTCAGCCGCCGCCTTTATGCAGGCCATCTCCTCTTCACCCTGACCGGTAGTGGCAATAACCACGGGAAGATTATGCTTTACAGCGTACTCTGTAACCTCTTTAGTCATGGAAAAGTGGGAAAAGTCTATAATAACGTCAGCCTCGCCCTTGAACTCATCAAGAGAAGCAGGGATATCTGCAGTCTTTGAAAACTTATCAACTCCACCCGCAAGAGTACAGCCTGAGTTTTCCTTATTAACGCTGTTAATTACCTCTGCACCCATTCGGCCCAGAGCGCCGTTTAAAAGTATTCTCATACTTCAAGTCCCTGCTTTCTCATTTCTGCAAGAAGAACGGCCTTGTGAGCCTCTTCCATTTCGGTAAGGGGCAGACGGAGATAATCCTTGCAGTAACCGAGAGCCGCCATAGCAGCCTTTACGGGAATGGGATTAACCTCGGAGAAGAGGGCGTTTATAAGGGGGAGCATTTCAAACTGGAGAGCCGCACTGCCCTTAACGTCGCCGTTAAAGAATCTGGTGCAAATCTCTGCGGTCTTATTGGGAAGAACGTTGGAAAGAACGGAGATACAGCCCTTTGCACCAAGAGACATAAGGGGAGTTATCTGGTCGTCGTTACCCGAATAAAGAGCGAGATCGTCACCAACGAGAGCCATAGTCTCTACTATCTTGCTGAGGTTGCCGTTAGCTTCCTTTGCAGCCACGATGTTGGGGTGCTTGGAAAGAGCAAGATATGTGGAGGGTTCAATATTTACACCGGTACGGGAAGGAACGTTATAAAGAATAACGGGTTTTGTGCTGTGGTCGGCAATTTCGGTATAAAGCTTTATAAGGCCGTTCTGAGTAGACTTGTTGTAATAAGGAGTTACAACGAGAACCGCATCAACGCCTACCTGACAAGCATACTCGGTAAGCTCAATAGCGTAAGCGGCATCGTTTGAGCCTGTGCCTGCGATAACCTTTTTACGACCCGCAACCTTTTCAACCGCAAAACGGATACATTCTCTGTGTTCTTCGTCGGTAAGAGTAGATGCCTCACCGGTAGTGCCGCAAACTACTACTGCGGCTACGTCGCTGTTTACCTGATCTTCGAGGAGCTTTCCAAAAAGCTCGTAATCAACGCCGTTTTCATCAAGAGGGGTGATAAGCGCGGTAGCTATACCCTCAAATACCAATTCTTTTGCCATAATTGACCTCCAAATAAACTCTGAAATAAAAAAACGATAGCCTTCGCTCAATGCGATGCTATCATACCCTTTTGCCGCACAAAATCTTTCAAAGCGGCTCTATGTACGATAGCTCTCCGCAACCTAGTTGCGACAGTACAGCAGATATTATCTGATGTCCCGGCATTACCTTTCGCCTCGGTAAAACCTCGGCGCCTGCCCCTTTCTGCTCCGCATAAGTCCTGCGACAGACCTTTAAGCGGTGAATACTTTTGACGCGGCGCGCCTCTACCATTTATTATCTGCAAGTATAACATATGTTTCCCCACCTGTCAATACGGAAGGGTGCAAATTTAATATTTGTTCAAAAATACGCCCCGTTTTCTCTAATAATATACGGAAAACGGGACGTTTTTGTGCATTTACAGTTTACTCTTTTATAACGGGCATCTCTGTCATACGGAGGTTTGTACAGCCATAGGGTATTAGCCTTATTTTCTCAACCTCAAAGGATGCATTTTTCGTATGAGGAATAGGAGCTGCGGCACTTCTCACCACAGGCCATTCAACCTTCTTAGCATCCGTCCACACCTCAACGGGAGGAGTATCGGGAGAGAAAATGAATATGGCGGGGCCCTTATATTCCTTCACCTCAAAATCGGGCTTATCTCCTCTGACGTAGAAGGCGTAATTCCAATCAGACTCAGGATACACCGTATAGTCGCAGTGGGGATAGCGGTGATAGGAGGTATCTCTGTGATACTCATCCCACCTTTCCTTAATGGGCATAGCATAAACCAGCGGGCCGCAGGTAAGGGCGGTAAGTCTGTTGGGTCTATCGGTAAATTTAAACTCGGAGTGAAGCACTATCCTTATCTCCGTCTCCCCTTCCCAATACCCCTCAAGCTTAAAGAACTCGCCCTTGGTAGGTCTTATCTTTTCGTCACCCACGTAGATCTCTGCATATTCCACCCATTCGGGGATTCTGAAATATATGGGGAATTCAAAAGGCATAGAAGGAGTAACCGTCATTTTTACCTCTTCTTTAAAGGGATACATAGTATCAACCCTCAAACTGACGGGAATACCCTTTATTGGAGTATTTATTTCGCAAGGCATATAGGATATTACGGCGATTCCCTCGGCATCGGATTCAGTGGCAGTCTTTTTCATATATGCCGAACGCATAAACTTAGGCCAGCCCTGGCTGAGATTTGCGGTACAACAACCATAATTGGGTTCTACACCGAACATATTTGAGTCGGAAGAATTGGTTCTGTAAACGTTATCTTCAACGGGAGCGCAAAGTATCTGATTAACCTGCTGAAGATACTGGTGCGTCTGCATATCGGGGCTGAAGGTGGCGGGAAGTGCGTTAAAGGTAACCTTTTCCAGTCTGTCTGCCCAAGCAACCTTGCCGGTAGCTTTTATAAGATTTTCAAGGGAGTACATATACTCAACCACAGCGCAAAGTTCGGTGCCCTGCACAGGGCTCTTCCCTGCAAGGCATTCGTCACCTGAAAAGACACCTGTAACCATACCGTGATATTTGTCAAGCATTGCCTGCATATTCTCGGTTTCTTCAAAAAGACTTTCATCACCCGAGAACTGCCATTCAAGAACACCCTGACGGAGAGCCATGGCGTTATTTACTACATGGTCAAAAAAGCTCCAACGTTTTCTATCTTCGATTTCCCTATAAGGCCATACGGCAGGATCGAAAAAGGCTAGCCAATCAAAACCCTGTAGAGAGAGTCTCTGTACAAGTCTGAGAAGCCAAGTCTCAGGACGTCTTCTGTAAAGCCACGCTATGGGGATAAGGGCCTCGAACCATCGAGTCTGCCCCCAGTCCCTAAGGGTGTGCCCATTAAGATGCAAGTCAAGAGCCTTGAGTGCTTTATACAAAACGTCTTCTACCCTATCGTCCTCGGTCATATCGTACCATACGATAAAGACCTTGCACATAAGAATATATGCCCATAAATCTCGATTTTTCTCTCCGGGCATAATCCAACCGTCGGCACCCTGACGGGCAATTATCTCGTTTATATAAAATTCAGCTTTTTCCTGTAAATCAACCCTTTTTGTCAGGAAGGCAAGTGGGATAAAACCGTCAAGCCAATAGGGTACTCTTTCCCACCCTTCGGCATCGCCCCCTACCCAGGCGCTATCCTTAACATCAGGCCAAAAATCGCAGAGAGTACCTGAAATTCCGTTAGCCTGTATCTGAAGCTGACGAAGAGCCCAGCCTCTCAAATGGATATCCGTTATGGGAATATCCTCAAAAATATTTTTCTCAAGTTCCATATATTTTAAGTCCTTCCAGCAAACGAAGTTTACCCATAAATTATATCAATAAAATCGCTCATTGTCAATATTCTTAAAATAATAAATCCTGTTTTTCGGCACATACTATCTTGGGCAGTAAAATCTCTGCCAATTAAAGAAAGGACGTGTTTTTATGCCTTCAATTTCATGTAACGCACAGGAATGTGTTCACAACAAAAACAACTGTTGCTGCTTAAGCAACGTAAAAATCGGCGGCGAAAACGCAAAATATGCTGAAAAGACAAACTGCGAAAACTTCTGTGAGTGTAATGGATCTGCCGAAAACAGAGCTCAGAGCGCTTGCATGTGCCAGTCCATTGACTGCGATGCCACAAACTGCATTTACAATAACGATAAAATCTGTAACGCAGACAGAATCGACGTAATCGGTGCAGAAGCCCACAAGGCTCACCAGACCGAATGCTACACCTTCAGAATGCAGTAAATATTGCCACTAGCAATAAAAAAAGAGGCAGCATGCTGCCTCTTTTTTTTATTCGTCATCCTTTGAAATATTTATAAATACACCGTTAACCTCGACGCCGTCCTCAGCTCTTACAAGAACGTACTTGACACCGTCTATTACCCTGACATCAACAAGGTCCTCTTTTTCGGGATTGACCCTTATTTGAACATCGGGAGTCTTTATCTCAAACTGTTTGGTGTTTACAATATTTTCGGGCAATATATCGTTGCCCTTGCCAAACTCTTCGTCGTACTTCTGTCCGAAGTTCTCAACCTTTTCTTCGGATACACCGCAATCACGGAGAACGTGCTTTACTATATTTTTAGACACGGCAACGTGGTCGTCGTCATTCTTTATTTCTTTGTTTCCGGAAATAATATCGCATATCTTTTCTCTTACCTCACAAACCACTTCAAAACTGCACTCATCCTCAAGCGAATCACTTAAAACGGATTGAAATGTATACTTTTGGGCGGATGCCGGCATGGGCACTGGAGCGTTGAACAGAGTATCTGCCAACAGGCTGTTATCGGCGGAAGATGACCTGGTGTAGAACAGAGCCCCGTGAATATTAGCCCCCCTGCCCTCAAACTGCGGGAACATAAATCCGTTCACGGGAGAAGTAACTATCCAATCGCATCTGCTGCTGTGGAAATTTTTATCTATGGAGTCGTAACTCAAAGCAGATTTTGTCATCTTAATAGGACAAATACTGCAAATTATGTAATTGAATACGTTCTCTGAACCGTCAGGAAGATCCTCGTCGTTCTTCGTTTTGAAAGCAACGTCGTAATTTTCCTGCATAAGAAGAATAACGTAGCCTTCTTCAAAGGTCACAGATTCAATAATTTTGTTAAACAGCCCCTTTACCGCTTCTTCATCCTTGAGCCCCGTCTTTCTTAATGTATTAAGGAGCTTATAGGATTCAGATTCAGCTACCTGTTGGGGAGAAAACTCTATATCAATAAGATTCTTACGCCTGGTTCCCGCCAAAGTACGTCTGAATATACCCAGATACTTTTCAGCCTCGTCTAGAGGAAGTGTGGGAAGGGCTGAAGTGAATGTGGAAATTATCTCTTTTTTCTCATTTACGTAGCATCCGCATACGCGGGCAATATTATTTTTATCGGGAGAAAGGCGTCTGCGGATCTCCCCAATATTTCTTTTGTTCATAAATTTCCTCGCATTTTCTGAATGTTTTTACAGTATAGCATAAATCCGAGCTTTTTTCAAGTAGTAAAGATTAAATTTGTAACTTTTTGTCTGTCTGCTTAAAACCTTTACATCTATCTCATCACTCACCATCTTCCCCCAAGCTTTTGCTTTCTATCTGAAAAACACTGATAAACAACGTGTTTTTTTTACTTTTACACATATCAGACAGCATAACTTTTCCTATGGTCCAGCTCATATGTCTGCTAAAAGCCTTTACAGACAGCAGATGGAACTTTATTTATATTTTTTTCTTCCCCCCTCTTGAAATAGAAGAAATAATGTGATATTATTTATGTAAGATACATTTTAAGCTTGATACGGAGATCTTGGATGAAACACATACTTTTGATAACCACAGGAGGCACCATAGCCTCAACTCAAGGCGGCGAGGGTCTCACCCCCACAGCAAACCCCGAACAGCTTTTACACCATGTCCCCGAAGTAAAAAACATCTGCAAGGTATCGTCTGTAAGGCTATATAACCTTGACAGCACCAATATGCGTCCCGAAAACTGGCTCAATGTAGCCCTTTATATCAAGGACGCATACGAAAACTACGACGGGTTCGTCATCACCCACGGTACAGACACTATGGCTTATGCCGCCGCAACACTTCACTATCTGATACAGAACAGCCCAAAGCCCATTGTCCTTACGGGCGCTCAGATACCCATTGAAAACAGAGATACCGATGCCCGTGAAAATCTGACAAATGCATTCCTTTACGCGACCGATGACAACGCCTGCGGAGTTCATATAGTATTTAACGGAAAGATAATCGCCGCAACCAGAGCCAGAAAGACTCACACCAAGAGTTTTAAAGCCTTCTCCAGCATTGATTATCCTGAAGTCGGTTTTATCAGAGGTGCAAAGGTCAAGTACTATATTAAAGACAATCTGACCGGCCCCGTAAAATTTTATGATAAGATAGACCCCGCAGTGACCATAGTCAAACTCATCCCCGGCATGAGCGCAGATATTTTTGATTTTGCCGCAGAAAAATGCCACGCTGTAATCATTGAAAGCTTCGGAGTGGGCGGTATCCCCTATTACGAAAATGACGAGTTTACAGAAAAGATTGAAATGCTTATAGCAAAGGGGGTCAGAATAGTAATAACAACTCAAGTGCCTCACGAAGGAAGCGACATGTCGGTATATCAGGTGGGATTGAGGATCAAGCAAAAATACGAGATTCCCGAAGCTTACGATATGACCACTGAAGCAGTGGTTGCAAAAATAATGTGGGCCCTGCCCCAAACGTCCACGGCGGCGGAGTTTGAAAGACTCTTCACAACTCCCGTTGGCAACGACACTATTTGACAGTACTCACCTATTGACAAAAAGACCGTTCTGTGATATAATATGTGGTGCCTAAATAAGGTACCCTATATGGGGCAGTACCGGATTTCGACGTGGAGAACGAAGTGCGATAAGCGGGTAGTGTTGCAGCAATCACTTTAAAGGCTGTAAACTTTAAAATTAAACGCTAATCATAACGAATTAGTTGCTGCCTAATTAGGCAGTCGTCTGTATCGGGAGTTCTGCGGCCCGATTACCGGCGTGTTTTTAGCAGACAACGGGATTCTCGGGACTGATAGGTCTTAAGGCTCGCCTTAAGAAACCGTCCGTCAGCCAAGACTTGATGACCGTATAATTTTGGCTATATCTCCTTGAGGGTTTGTCCTTGTCCCTCTCGGGGATGAATACAAACAACCGACTGCACCCGGAGAAAGTTTCATGGACTGCTTTACGGACACGGGTTCAACTCCCGTCTGCTCCACCACCAGTAGCACGGAAAAATGCTATATAACAGAATGAACCACCTAAGTTGATTGCTTAGGTGGTTCGTTGTTTTTAATATTAAAGCTATTAAGCAAGTCTTGATTCAAGATTTTTCCGTATGGAAAGAATAAAATCACGCGAGTTTACAGATGTGGTCTGAACGCCGTCAGCAACCAAGCCAACAAGGTCCTTCGTCATAATACCCGCATTAAG
>JAZRLW010000058.1:0-2735 GCA_045647025.1 Eubacteriales bacterium | reverse complement strand
GACAAAATGTTAATTCCTACGGGAAAGATACGGGCGAGGGCATTGATTTTGCCGATCTGCTAAGAGAGTTAAACTCCGTAGATGGCGATTTCAGAATAAGATTTATGACCTCGCACCCGAAAGATGCCACGGAAAAGTTGTTTAAGACCATTGCCGAGTGCGATAAGGTTTGTCACCATATACATCTTCCTTTCCAATCGGGAAGCGATAGAGTATTAAAACTCATGAATCGCAGATATACTTCAGCAGACTATATAGCACTTACGGAAAAAGCAAGAAAGCTGATCCCAGACGTAACCTTTACCTCCGACGTTATCGTAGGATTTCCCACGGAAACAGAAGAAGACTTTCAGGAAACCCTTTCTCTTATCAGAAAGGTAGGTTTTAACGGTCTCTTTACATTCATATATTCCCCCAGAAAAAATACGCCCGCCGCAGTTATGGACGGACAGATTGACAAGGACACAAAAGGGGATAGAATGCGCAGACTGTTAGAGGTGCAAAACGAACTTGTTTGGCAAGAAAACAATAAGTTTGTAGGCAAAACTGTTGAGGTTCTCGTTGAAGGGGTGTCCGAAAATGACAACAATACGTTATACGGACGTACAGATACCAATATTATAGTTAATTTTTCAGGAGACAAAGAGTCGATTGGAAACTATGCCAAAGTAGAAATAACCAGAGCATTAAACTGGTCACTCTTTGGAAATCAAGTAAAAGTAAATAAATAAGTTCATTGCCTTTTACAAAGGCAGAAAGGAAACTATCATGGAATACACAAAAGAAGTTTTGGCAGAAATGGCCGGAGAGCTGGGACAGGCTATAAAGCTCAGCAGAGAATACATTGAATACCAGGCAGTAAAGACAGTTTTTGAAGCAGACAAAGAACTTCAGACTGCCATAGGCAATTTCAATCTTGAAAAGATGGCCGTAATGAATGAAATGCAGAAAGAAGACGGCGAAAGAAACGAAGAAAAACTCAAGGCGCACCAGGATGCTATGCGTGCCGCTTATAACGAAGTTATGAAACACGAACTTATGAACAAGTACAACGAAGCTAAGAACAATCTTGAAACAATGGTCAATAATCTGTACGCTGTCATTAACTATCACGTTACCGGTAAGGATCCCAACGGTTGCTCCGGTTCTTGTTCCACTTGCAGCGGTTGCCACTAAAGCCCATTTCAAATATTGAATTTTAGGTCCCAAATCTCCTTATAAGGACGGTATACAGAGATGCCATTATCTCCCATGATGCAAAAATACAAAGAAATGAAGGCACAACATGAGGATTATATACTCATGTATAGACTCGGCGACTTTTATGAGATGTTCTTTGATGATGCTATAACTGTTAGCCGCGAGCTGGATATTACTCTTACAGGACGAGACTGTGGTCTTCCCGAAAGAGCTCCCATGTGCGGCGTGCCTTATCATTCTGTAGACGGATATATAGCCCGTCTTGTTCAAAAGGGATATAAGGTATCTGTCTGTGAGCAGATAAAGGATGAAGTAACTAACGAAGTTACCGAACGTCGAATCGTCAGAATGATTTCGCCCGGTACTGTTACAGACCCACAGATGCTGGACGAAACAAAGAACAGCTATATTGCTTGTGCTTACGTAGAGCCCGAAAAGGATGGCAAGGCAGTAATTTGCTATTCAGATATAACTACAGGTGAAGTTCTTTTTGGCGAACCTGTAACAAAGTCTGACGACAGATTGCTCAACGAGATGGCAAAGCTCAATCCTGCAGAAATTTACGTATGCGGAAATATTAAAGAGATTCCCGCCATTTCTGCGTATATGGCAAGGAATGATACAAGGTGTATTATAACTCCCGCCGATAAAGAAGCATTTGTATACGTTAACGCATCACAGATGATAAATCAACATATGGGCAGCGAAATGTCCGTGTCTGAGTTTTCCGACCCCATACACGTTATTGTTTTCGGCGGTCTTTTAGAGTATCTCTACAGAACTCAGTTTTGTGATCTTTCACACCTGAAGAGATTCACATTCATTAACAAGCAGAGCTTTATGGATATCGACTGGTTCTCTTGGAGAAATCTTGAGCTCACCGAGACCCTCAGAGCAAAAACAAAGAGAGGCTCTTTGCTGGGTGTTATTGACTCTACCCGCACCCCCATGGGCGCAAGACTCCTCAGACGTTATCTTGAAAAGCCCCTCGTTGATATCACAGCAATATTAAAGCGTCAAGCGGCCGTTACTGCGTTTTATAACAACGACACGGCAAGAGCCGAAATCAGAGATACCCTTGCTAACATAAAGGATATTGAAAGACTTATTGCAAAGGTGGTATACGATACCATAAATCCCAGAGACGTCAAATCTTTGGGTAACTCGTTGAACCATCTTCCTTCAATAAAGAAGACTCTTTCAAATATCGATTCTCCTGTAATTGATAGGCTTAATAACAGCATCGATACCTTGGTTGATATTGCTACCCTTATAGAGAGAACTATTGTAGACGAGGCTCCCGTTACCCTCAGAGATGGCAAAGCAATAAAAGACAATTATAGTCCTGAACTTGCAGAACTAAAATCACTTCTTAAGGACAGTAAAGAATGGCTGAGTCAGATAGAAACCTCCGAAAAAGAAAGAACGGGTATCAAAACTCTCAAAGTCGGGTACAACAAAATATTCGGTTATTATATTGAAGTTTCCAACAGTTTTTCAAGTATGGTTCCAGAAGACTATATCAGAAAACAGAC
>JAZRLW010000057.1:0-2163 GCA_045647025.1 Eubacteriales bacterium | reverse complement strand
CTTTGGAAGATTTTCGGTAATAGGAAGAAGTCTTGACCCTTCACCGCCTGCCAAAATTACCGCTGAGATATTCCGACTTGACATACTAACGCCGCCTTACTCAAAACTTTTCCCATGAGGGAATGTGTTTTAAGTATAACCTGATAGGCGGATGGTTATGCCTTTAATTTACAGGTGTGGGAACAGTATCTGTTTCAGGATTAAAGGCGGGGTCGGATATGCTTTTTATCATCTTTTCCGCCACCGTAAAATATGCGGTTTCCTTTTCCTTAATCTCAGCAAAAGTTCCGTAATAAGCCCTTAGGCCTATATAAAGAGGCTCCTCGCCGTCAATCTTCATTGCGGTTACAGCTATTTCAGAATCATTAAGCTTATAAGCCTTGCCGTTAAAGTAGGTTTCATCCACAAGATAGGAGATGTCCTGAAGAATATCAGATGCAGAAAGATATTCAAAGCCGGCAGAATCGCCTATAATGCACATACAAGTGCCTGCACTGAGAGCTGCCGTGATACGCTTTTTATTCATCTCTACCGTATCTTGATACAAAAGCTCGTCAGAGCTTATGTGTACGGTATCAATACTTACTTTTATTTCACCGTCACCGTTATAATCTTCCGCATATGATGAAACAAATTCGGTCATATCCGAAAAGAAGTCAAGATACTCACTCTCATCGGAAAGAAAAGCGTACTCGTCATTACATACAAAAAAAACATACATATCTATTTCTTCTTTACCCACAAGAGTAAAGGTCATTACCACAAATACGGCTATAAGGCAAATCACTGCAATAACCGGTACTTTATAATAATTCAAATACCGAATAGCCTTTTGCAGTTTAGTTTCGTTAGGGTCGACGTATCTGTCAGCCTCACGTTCTATTTTTTTCGTATCTTTCATGCTTTTATCCGTTTCTTTAAAAGAAAGTTCATCGGACCTTCCCAAAGGAAAATCCGATGAACGGTAAATCTTGATGTTCTGGGTTATTAATGGGAAGAATGATTTTAGTTTTCAGGTTTAACCGTGGGGAACAATAAAACGTCCTTAATGCTGGGAGAATCGGTCAACAGCATTACAAGTCGGTCAATACCAAAACCGAGACCGCCTGTGGGAGCAAGACCGTATTCAAGAGCGGTAACGTAGTCGTAATCCACCTGTGCGTTACTGTTTGGCTCTGCAGCCTTCTTGAGCTCTACCTGATACTCAAAACGCTCTTTCTGATCAATGGGGTCATTAAGCTCACTGAAAGCATTGCCATACTCAGTACAGTTAATAAAGTACTCAAATCTTTCGGTGAATGCAGGTTCATCGGGCTTACGCTTTGCCAAGGGGCTATTTTCAACGGGATAGTCATAAATAAAGGTGGGCTGGATAAGCTTATCCTCAACAAAAGCATCAAAGAGTTCTATAAGAACTGTACCTTTGGTTGCATTGGCGGGAACTTCAACATGCTTTGCCTTAGCCTCTGCTCTGGCATCTTCATCACTATTCCAGCTGTAATAATCACATCCGGAATACTTTTTAACAGCTTCGGCCATAGTGAGACGTTCCCAACGGCCCATATCAATTTCTATGCCCTGATATGTAATCTTTTCGGAGCCACAGATTTTTATAGCCAACATTTTATAAAGTTCTTCTACAAGGTCCATCATGCCCTTATAATCGGTATAAGCCTGATAAAGCTCGATTGAAGTAAACTCGGGATTATGCTTGGTATCCATACCTTCGTTACGGAAGATACGACCTACCTCGTAAACTCTGTCCATACCACCGACGATCAGTCTCTTCAGATAGAGTTCAGTTTCAATTCTGAGGAACATATCCATATCAAGGGTGTTATGATGAGTTACAAAGGGACGTGCAGAAGCACCTATTTCAAAAGGTGTAAGTATGGGGGTATCAACCTCGAGGAAGCCTTTAGAATCAAGGAACGCTCTGATTTCTTTAAGGATATTACTTCTCTTAATAAAGGTGTCCTTTACCTCAGGATTTACAATAAGGTCAACGTATCTCTGACGATATCTGGTATCGGTGTCGCGAAGGCCGTGCCACTTTTCGGGCAGAGGAATGAGGGATTTTGAAAGAAGCTTTATAGTCTTTACGTGAATGGATATTTCGCCTCTTCTGGTTCTGAAAACAGTACCAAGTCGGAGGCCAAGCGG
>JAZRLW010000056.1:0-2878 GCA_045647025.1 Eubacteriales bacterium | reverse complement strand
TATCTATTGAGAGACATCATAAACAAGGTAAAGGAAACGTGGAAAAATGAAAAAAAGCAAACTTATCCCGCTGCCTGAAGGGTTCAGCAGAGAGGGAACGTATCATACCAGATTTCAGCTTGAAAAGGCAGCGGTTACGGGAGAGATCCTTGAAGGAAAGGCGGTGGCCTGCAATAAGAACGGTGATCTCAGTGTTATGTTGGGAGAGGCTTACGGGAAAATACCGAAAGAACTTACTGCTATGGGTGTGAAAGACGGAACAGTGAGCGATATTGCAATCCTTAGCAGAGTTAACAAAACCGTGGCTTTCAGGGTAATAGGCGTTCCTTCCTCCTCGGAGGGGGAATTTATTCTTGATAGGGTAAGTGTTCAAGAGGAAGCTCTTGAGTTTATGCTTGGAAGACTTTCTCCGGGTGACGTTGTGGACGGTAGAGTTACCCATATAGAGCCCTTCGGCGTCTTTGTGGATATCGGATACGGAATAGTGGGCCTTTTGTCGGTGGAAAATATCTCGGTTTCACGGATAGGTCATCCCAGGGAGAGATTTTACGTGGGGCAAAATATCCGAGTGGTAATTAAATCCGTAGACAGGGTAATGAAAAGGTTTAATCTTTCTCACAAAGAGCTGTTGGGTACATGGGAAGAGAATGCAGCTCTCTTTGAAATCGGGCAGACCGTATGCGGCAGGGTAAGGTCGGTGGAAGAGTACGGGGTATTTATTGAGCTCACTCCAAATCTTGCGGGGCTTGCCGAATACACCTCTGAAGCTGTTAATGGACAGGAAGCCACAGTGTATATTAAGAACATAATTCCGGAAAAAATGAAGGTTAAGTTGAGTATTGTTGATACCTTCTGGCGTGATGGATCTGAAAGAGCTACACCGTTTAGATATTTCTTTACGGGGGATAGGATAGATAGTTTTATGTATTCCCCATCCGGGGCGCCGAAGATGATATTTACGACCTTTTAGAATGAAAAAAGCCGCAGCCAAAAGGCTGCGGCTTAATAGTACATATTAATTATTTGCCAAGGAGATCGAGAACTTTCTTGTCGCCGTATACGCCAGACCAGTCGTTCATAAAGTCTTTAACTGCCTTATCGGTAAGGGGATGATTGATAAGAGCGGGGAAGATTTCGGGAGCTACGGTTACAGCGTGACCGCCGCAAAGAGCAACCTTGTGTACCTGCTCGGGATTCTTGAAGGAAGCGGCAAGTACCTGGGTGTTGAGGTTATGTTCTCTGAAGAGGGTAACGATTTCTTCAACCACAAAACAACCGTCGCAAACGATATTGTCAAGTCTGTTTACGTAAGGAGCAACGAAATCTGCGCCTGCTTTAGCCGCCATAAGAGCCTGCTGCTGGGTGAAGATTGCGGTTTCGGTTACCTTGATGCCCATATTATGGAGAATAGAGGTAGCCTTAAGACCTTCTCTGGTTACGGGGATTTTTACGTAGAAGTTGCCGCCAACTGCTTCCTTAAGAGCGATAGCTTCCTTAACCATACCTTCTGCGGTTTCAGAAGTAGCCTGGATGTGGAGCTGCTTATCGGGACCGATGAGTTCTCTGATGCTCTTTATAAGAGGGAGAAAACCGGTATTTTCCTTGGAAATGATGGTGGGGTTGGTGGTAACACCGTCAATGGGGAAATATTCCATGCATTCACGGATCTGTTCAAGATTAGCGGTATCGATAATGTAGATCATAATAAAACTTCCTCACACTATTTTTTATTCCTTAAAAGTATAGCACCTAAATTCGAAAAAATCAAGAGCGGTTTGAACTATTCATAAAATGTTCATACGTTAGTTTTAGCTTCCTGTTCTTCTCTGTATTTGCGTTCAAGTTCGACAAAGAAGTGGGCGGCATCAATGTTTTCGTGATATACGTCCGTAACTCCGTCACTGCCTACGCGGATAACGGTACCGCCGTTAAGACCCTTCTGACGCATAGCTCCTGCCCCGGTCTTGAGAGAGTATCCTAATTTTATTCCGTCGTATACGGTAATGCAGTTGTTATAATGGTCGTGGCCGCAGAGAATGGTTTTTGTTGAACCTATCCGCTTAACTGTTTCAAATACACCGTCCTCATAGGGGTGACTGCAAACGGGCATCATTTTTATTCCGAAAGAACAATCCTTGTAACCCTCGTTCCAAAGATCTTTTCTTTCAGAGTCCTTACCTGTGAGGGCTTTTGCGTCAATATCCTTATTCCAGGCCTCGTCGAATGCCTTTCTGTATCCAAAGCAGGGGATATGGGTAATTATTGCGGTTTCCTTGCAGCCTTTTTTGTTAAGAGCCTTTACCTGTTCTTCATACCATTCAAGCTGACAGGGAAGAAGTTTTGCGTATACCCGCTTTTCTTTCCCATTTTCGTCGGGCACCTTTATCTTGTCGTGGGCATCAATCATAAACAGAGCGAAAACTGTTTTTTCGTTCTCTTCAATATTTATAACGTAGTTCCCCATACCCATTTGGGGGTCTCCTTTTTCAAAGGCAATATTTTTGCCGGAAAGGAATATGTCTGCTACATTGTTAAGATGTTTTGCTGCGTATTCATTATCGTGATTTCCCCAAATGGGAGCCCAGGGAATACCGTAGGAATCCATTAACTCGGCAAATTTCTCGTATACCGGAATCTGCCCTCTATCTGCAATATCTCCGCTTACGGTAATAAGGTCAGGCTTTACCTTTTCAATGAGGCTGTCAATGGTGTAGTACAGTACGTTTTTATTGATACTGTCATTTGTCCAATCTTCAGTAACCAGCTGGGTATCTGTGAGGTTGAGTATGAGAAAATCTTTATCTGAAGATTTTTTCAGCGTTATCATTGACCGTTCTCCTTCAATGCTTTTTCGGGGTGCCCGAATATTGCTTCAAGA
>JAZRLW010000055.1:0-4252 GCA_045647025.1 Eubacteriales bacterium | reverse complement strand
ATAGGCTTAATAACAGTATTGCGGGTCAGACCCGATATGCAAACCCTAGATTTCCTTCGTTTATGAAGGTTATTAGGGATGCCGAGCCTGAGGCTTTACTTGCTTCATTTTGCTGTTGGGGTCCCATAAATTACGGTATAGTAGAAAGCGACATAGATGTTGTTAAGATCAAGGCGGATGATGACCTTCTCACCCAAAAGACCTGTGAATATCTCGAGCAGAACGATCCCAAGGTCCTTTTCGTCCATTTTGATTCCGTAGACAGCGCAGGGCACAGAAACGGCTACGGTACTCCCGCCCATCTTTCCAGAATAACCGACGTGGACGGTATGATTGGGCGCATCTACGCTACCGCTGAAGAAAAGGGCTATGCCGAAGATCTGCTTTTTATAATCACCTCAGACCACGGCGGAACTCCTCCCAACGAAAACGGCAGAGGCTCCCACGGCGGCGATTCGGATGCTGAAAAGATATGTCTGCTTGCCGCATGCGGAAAATCGGTCAAAAAGGGAACCATAGGCGAGTGTAATATAAAGGACGTGGCTTCCATAGTTCTCTCTGCATTCGGCCTTGATCAGCCCGATACATGGACTTCAAGAGTTCCTGAAGACTTCTTTATCGACGTTGTCGGTGGGGGAGAAAGACCGGTTGAGCCTGATTTTGAGCCGCCCAAGGCAAGACTTCACATAAATATCCCTACTCCCCAGAACAGTCTTTCCGTGATTGAAGGCGTTATCGGCCCGGTCAAGGCGTATTACCCCTTTGACGGCAATACGAAGGACCTGAAGAATGGACGTGACTTTGAGTACGAGGGCAAGCTTTATTATACTGATGGATACCATGGAAGCTGTGCCACCCTTAATGATGGGCACCTTATTACTGATATCCCCTTTGGAGTTGAGGATTTCAGTATTTCGTTTTGGGTAAGGCTGAGTCCGCCTCCCGTCGTAAATCGTCTTTTATCCAACATGTCCTTCGACGAGGCAGGGAAGCGGATCGGATTTACTCTTACCATGCTTCCCGACTGTATAGAAACAGTGCTTTACGGCAGGGAGGGTAAAAGAAGCAACAGCACAGTATCCTATCCTGAAAACGAGTATGACGGCTGGATGCATTTTCTTGCTTCAGTAGACAGGTCAAACAAGAAATTTGCTATATATACTGATTTTAAAAAGGTCGGTGAATACACTATTTCCGACAACCATACTGATTTTTCTCTTGACGGTGGAAGACTTCGGACTCAAGAGGGCGGTATGTCCTTGTCCATTGACGAGTTTATAATCTCTTCCTCTTCCGTAACCGAGGAACAGGTGACTGCTCTCGGAAAATATTACGGTCTTTAATTAAGGTATAAAGATAGCCCGTGTGCTTTGGCACACGGTCTGATTTTTTTACTGCTCTTTAGTGGGTATCCTTAAATACTATATCCTCTTCGTTTATTTCCGGCTCTTCAACGGGCGTTGCTACGTGTTTTACAAGAACTGGGTAAATGACGAAGTTGTTAAAGAAGTTGCAGGCTCCGAAGGGGAGGGTGAGGATTATGGCCAATGAAGAGGGCCAGGTTATAAAGCACACACCTATAACTGCAAGATTTACAAGTATCATAAGGATGTTTGGGCCGAGCTTGTACATACCAAGAATGATACTGTTACGAATAAGGTCTTTGAGTTTAAGGTCAAAGGATACCATCATGGGGAATATGTAGAAGTTAGCACAGATAAATATATATCCAACCCATATCAGTACGAATACTGCCACTGTGCGGAGCCAGGAGGGAACTTCCATTCCCGTGCCTGTCCAGGCAAAGAATGCGTAAACCGAAAGGGCAATAAGAGCCGCGTTTATAAGCTCGATTACTATACCCTTAAGGAAGTGCTCCTTTGCTTTAGCGAAAAAGTCGGCAAACATATCCACCGGCTTACCCTGAGAGAGATTTCTCATAACGTAGGTAAATCCTGCGGTTGCGGGGCCTATGGTTATAATGGGAGCGCAGGCGAAAAGGTAAACGATGTTAAGAACGATTATCTTCCAGAAGTTTCGTCCAAAGGCCTTGAAGAATCTTACGATTGCAGGGGCCTGGGCTTCGGTCTTACTGACGCCTTTGCCTTCCTTTGTGTAGTTGAATAGCTTCATTTTCGCTGTTCCTTTCTTTTAGTGAAACACGTATCCACTAACGAAGTGTCCGTAAATGGTCACTCCCCCCGCTATAAGCAGAGCAAATAGGGTGGATTTGATATATCTTGGGATAGAGAAGTCGTTTATGGGTAGATATTGGCTTTTGGGCTCGGTTATTATTCCAAGCCTTTGAAGGGTGAAAAAGGATGCCCTTATTCCGTCCCCCGATACTGCGGCCATAAGAATGAACGCCGTCACCGTAATAGGAAGGGTGAGAAGGAAGGGGAGTATCCCCTTTATTCCAAATGCGGAAAAGGTTGCCGCCGTAAAAACTCCACAGCCGTAGGTAGCAAATGCCCCTAATGGAAGGCATACGGCTACACCAACTGCCGAAAGGCCTGCTGCCGCCGTCAGTAGGGTAAGCCCCAGAGTAGGAAGGGCGCCCTGAGGAGTAAGGCAGGGGAAAAATCCTTTTATCTGAACCAGTATATCCGTGGCGGTCTGACCGCCAAGCATTTCTCTTATAGCCGTTGCAACTCCCAGACAGTAGCCTGAGATGACGGCTATATAACCCAATATTAAACATCCTTTGCCTTTCATTAAACAATACCTCGTATTTTAGTTTGTTTAATAATATGAAAGGAAAGTGTCTGAAATACCTTTTTAGAGGGCTTTCATTGCTATGGCGCACTCAAGACGCTTCTTTTCCATTTCGCATCCTGTGGAGTTGGGCTTGAGAATGTCGCCGTTTGCATAGAAGTTGTTTGCAGCACAGCCGCCGGAGCAGAAATATTTCGCCCAGCACTTGTCACACTCTTCCTTTTCGGGAATGGTGGTGGCTGTAAACTTTGCGGTAAGCTCCTTATCAAGGTCGAAGCTTTCCATAATGTTGCCCATTACAAAGTCGGTGTTGCCAACGAATCTGTGGCAGGGGTAAACCTCGCCCGCGGGGGTAATGGCAACGTATTCGCTACCGCTACCGCAGCCCTTCATACGCTTGATAACGCAGGGCCCCTGGTCAAGGTCAACCATAAAGTGGAAGAAATTTATAAAGTCGTCGTCCGACTTGTTTATCTTGTCTATTTCAAGACCGAGCTTTTCGTATTCTGCAAATATCTGGGGCAGATGCTCGTCCTTGAGAGCCATGGGGGAGGAAGGATCGAGAACTACGGGCTCTACCGATACCTGATCAAAGCCAAGGTCGTGCATATGGAGAACGTCCTTTGCAAAGTCGAGGTTTTCAGCCGTAAAGGTGCCTCTTACGTAATAGCTCTTGTCACCGCGTACCTCTCTGAACTTCTGCAGCTTGGGTACTATGGCGTCGTAGGAGCCCTTTCCGTTTACGCCGATACGGACGCTGTCGTTTACGTCCTTTCTGCCGTCAAGAGAGAGAACCACGTTGTCCATAGTCTCGTTAAGATATTCTATAACCTCGTCGTTAAGGAGCAGACCGTTGGTTGTAAGGGTGAAGCGGAAATGCTTGTTGTGCTTTTCCTCTATGCTTCTTGCATATTCTACCGTCTGCTTTACCACGTCAAGGTTCATCAAGGGCTCGCCGCCGAAGAAGTCAAGCTCCAGATTTCTGCGGCTTCCCGATTTTTCAATCATAAAGTCAATGGCCTTCTTTGCCACTTCAATGGGCATAAGGGCTCTTTCGGCACAGTATCCGCCACCGTCGGCAAAACAGTACTTGCAACGAAGGTTGCAGTCGTGAGCTACGTGGAGGCATACCGCCTTTATGGGGTACTCCTGGGGGAAGGAGGGGGTATAATCCCTCTTTGAAAAGAGCTGGTCATTTTCGTACAGCTCATAAAGCTCTGCGTATGCTTCCTCTATTTCTTCCTTTTTATATGTGGACAGAGCTGTAAAAGCCTCCTGGGGGCAGGTTTCCGTAAGGGAAATATCTTCACCCTTGGGGCTGAGGAGGTTTACAAGGTCGTATGCGGTCTTTTCAAGAATGTGTATGGCTCCGCTTTCCACGTCCATGCAGAAATCGTTGCCGTAAAGTGAATATGTATGAATCATTTGGATGTTCCTTTTGTATAATGCTTTTTATGGGCTGCCGCAAATTGCAGCAGCCCGTAAATTAGTAGCAAGAACTTATTTGCTCTTCTTTTCGCACTTCTGGTTAGCAACG
>JAZRLW010000054.1:0-5441 GCA_045647025.1 Eubacteriales bacterium | reverse complement strand
GCCATGGCTTTTTGGACTTCCGCTTTCGTGGAATCTTGAATTTTTGAGAACGGATAGCTATGATGAACTCAGAAATTATCAAGCAGAATCGTGGCTTTCGGATCTTGATTTGGAATGGCATTTTCAAAAGCCTTATGCTTTGTTGCTTGCCCTTGCGTATCGTTATGTTGAACCTTTTGGGTATGTTCCTGAAATCGGGGCTGGTTTTGCTATTGATACTCGTGATTCGCCACTAGATTCTCGTAAGGGGATTTATGAAGAAATGCTTATTACTAAAGTAGGCGGTTGGCTTGATTCTCCAGATGATTATGTGGAATATTTAATTGATTTACGTGGTTATTTTACTCTGAATCGCTTTATAAGTGGTGCGTCGATTTTGTTTAGGTATCGCCCTGGCGAAGTGGCTTTTTTTGATAGATTCCATCATGGTGGTGCAAATTCTTTTCGTGGTTATGAAGCGGATTCTTTGCGGCATGGTGAGAGTGAAGTTATCTTGAATTTTGAAGAAAGGTTTGTATTGCTTGAAAGAAGACCTGTTAATTTAGGTGGTTTTCATTTCTTTTATGGCGTGCAATTAGTCGCTGGGCTTGATGGTTCTATTTTGTGGAACGATGGCTCGCCCGAAAAAGAAAATTTTGCTGGCGCAATTTATGGCGGAATTCACTTGCTGATTCCTGCTTTAGAACGCTTACGCATAGAAGTTGGGTATAGTCCTGACACCAAAGAGGCAAAATTTTTTGTAGGTTTGTATGAAAAGAATGTGTCACAGCGTTGGCGTTCTCGTTAGTGGCATAAAGGAGATGTTATGGCTATCAATTATTTAAATCTTCCGATTGGTCCAAAGTACCCGTATGAAGTAGATTGTGTGGTTGAAATCGGAAAGGATACAAATGTTAAGTATGAATACGATGAACACCTTCACGTTTTTCGCTTGGATCGTTGTTTGCTTTCGTCAATGAATTATCCTTGTAGTTATGGTTTTGTGCCAAGTACGCTTGCCGATGACGGCGATGCTATCGATATGCTGATTTATGATTCAGCGACTTTGAATACTGGTACGGTTGTGACTTGCCGGGTGGTTGGCGTTTTAGATATGAGCGATGGCGGTAAAAAAGATTATAAACTTTTAGGAGTGCCTGCTTATACGCCGCGTCCGATTCGCGATATTCAAGATGTGGACCCGATGTTCTTGAAAATTACAAGAAACTTTTTCCAGTATTATAAAGAATTAGAAGGGAAAAATGTGGAAATTGGCGATTGGCAAGATGCAGAATCTGCAAGAGAAAAAGTGATTGCTGCCCATAAAGCCTTTTTCCAGCGTCAGGTTCAAATTCCGGAAACTTGTTATCAAGAACCAGAAACTTATGAAAATTCATCGAACGGCGCTTGCTCGCATTTGATGTGATTGAATTTGAATAAAATGTATTTTAAAAATCCCCGAAGGCTTTCGCCTTCGGGGTTGGGGATTAATCGTCGAAACTGTCTACTATATTGTCCTGAACTCCGGAGGATTCAAAGGCGTAGGGCATGCCGAAGCCCTCCTTGCCCATGAGCTTTGCGAAGTACTTTGCAACGTCGATGTTTTCCATGGTCTCACCGTCATAGTACTCGCCACCGATACCGTATGCGAATACGGGAACGTCGGCGCTGGAGTGGGAGGAGCGGGTGTAGCAGAGGTTGCCGTCGGCTATCTTCATGCCGCCGGTTTCGTGGTCAGCGGTGATGAGGATAAAGGTGTCGGGGTTATACATTACGTATTCCATAAATATGGCGATGGCACGATTGAATCTGAGAACTCTTTCGTGGGTGCCCTCAAGGTCTTCCTTGTGGCAACGCTTGTCGATGTGAGCCTCTTCGTACATAATAAAGAAGCCGTCCTCGTCAAGGCAAAGGAGATCCATTACTCTTACGATCTCGTCTTCGATGGATTTTATACGCCAGCCGTCGAAGTTACAGGAGATTATCATACTGTCTGTCTTAATGAGATCATTTTTCTGGTCGATGATGTCGTCGCCGTTGTTTCTGGAGGAGCTGTGGGCGTAGAAGGATGCGGGGGTTGCTCCGTCGTAGCTATCGGTGGACATTACCGCGGCGCTCTTGCCAAGCTCTATTGCAAGCTCGGAGAGGTTCTGGACGGGATTAAGGTCCTTATCCATACCTATGTATTTATTAATGGTCTTGTATCCTGTTGCAAGAGCAGTACCGCCTGCGGCACTGCCGGTGGTGCCGGTGTAGGAGTCGGTGCGGGAATATCCAAAGTAGGGGAGGTCATAGCCAAAGAACTGTTCTTCCTCGTACACCACGAACTCTTCCTTATCGTAGGGGAATTCAAGATACTCGGGCATAAGGGTCTGAACCTCGCCCATGCCGTCGCCGATAAGCATAATGAAGTTGTTGGGGGCTTCGGGCTTGTGGGCGATTATCTGGGATTCGGGTATCTCGGCCTTAAACTCGGCGCCGGTTATATAGTTCTTTATAAAGGAGTAGGCGGCGCCTGCAACGGCATATACCTCGCCGTGGAGGGCTACGGAGTTTTCGTCGGATACGATAACGTATTCAAGCTCGTCTCTGTAGGGTCTTGCTGCAACGTCGGCCAGCTTTCTGTCGGCGGAGCCGATGATTATTTCGTGCTCGGCGGCCTTCTTTAAGTCGGAAACCAAGGGCAGGGTAACACCTGTGATCTCCTTGATCTGTTTTTGAACGTACTCGGCGGCTCTCATTTCAATAGCGTTGCCGAATTCGGGATAAACGATAACGAATTCCTTAAGGGCGGTTCCGTTAATGGTGGCACTTGAAGAACCGCATCCGCAGAGTCCTGCAAAGAGGGTCAGCGCCATAAGGCAAGCGAGGAATACTGATAAGATCTTTTTCATAACGATCCTCCGAAATCAGTTATTTTTCTTCATTTTACCATATTTATTGACCCTTGTCAAGGTGTGGTCATATATTGTAATAGGAAAAATAAAGGATGTGATAATTACGAAAAGCAATGTTTTGTTTGGGCTTTTGATGACCCTGCTGGCGGGACTATCCACGGGTATAGGCAGCCTTACCGCCCTTTTTTCGGGGCGGAGAGGCCCTCGGTTTCTCTGCCTTTGTATGGGCTTTTCCGCAGGGGTTATGATATATGTTTCTCTGGGTGAGATACTCTTAAAGGGCAGGTCATACCTTGCCGCAGCTCTGGGTGAAAGGGCGGGGTATTTTGTGATGCTGGCGGCCTTTTTCGGGGGTATGGGGCTACTTGCTCTCCTTAATAAAATACTCCCCGAGAGTGGGGAGGGTGAAGGGGGAGATATGAAAAAGGCGGGGCTTGTGACCGCCCTTGCCATAGCTCTCCATAATCTGCCCGAGGGCATGGCAACATTTATGGCGGCTCTTTCCGACCCCTCTATTGCCCTGCCCGTGGTGGTGGCCATAGCCGTGCATAATATTCCCGAGGGGATAAGCGTGGCTCTCCCTCTGGCCTATGGGGGAATGGGGAAGAAAAAGGCCTTTCTCCTCTCCCTTGCTTCGGGACTTACCGAGCCCTTGGGGGCGGTGGTGGGGTACCTGCTTCTAACCCCCTTTATGAACGACGGGGTCTACGGGGCGGTGTTCTCCGCCGTGGCGGGGATAATGACATATATCTCCCTTGACGAGCTGCTCCCTGCCGCCGAAAGGGAAGGCAGCCACGGGCTGGCGTTGGCCGGTGTTGTTGTCGGAATGGCGGTGATGGGGGTAAGCGTAGGACTTTTCCTGTAGAAAAGTCCTACGCAGTGGTCAGTGGCCAGTGCTCAGTGGTCAGTGCCGCTGCGGCGGGAAGGAAACGGCGGGAAGGAAACGGCGGGAAGGGAACGGCGGCCCCTGGACCCTACACGCTTATAAAAAAACAAGAGCCCTCTTGAAAAAAGAAGGCTCTTTTACTTATTCTATAAAATTGCAATTACAATTAACCCAATAACAACCACCCAAACAAGGACAAAGGGAATACCGTAGTACCATTTCTTGGGCTTGCCGTCCTGCCAGATTCCTTGGGCCTTTTCTCTGCACTCTTCAAAGACGTCCTTTGGGATGAACTTCACCGTAAGGGCGACCAGAAGGGGGAGGATGATAAGGTCGTCAAGGTATCCCAGAAATGGGATAAAGTCGGGGATAAGGTCAATGGGGGAGAGGGCGTATATTACCGTCACTGCACCGAATATCTTGGCGTACCATGGGGTTCGTCTATCCTTTAATGCCATAAATACGGCGGGAACGTCGGTGGTGAGCTTTTTTGCTCGTTCTTTCAGAGTCATATCCGTTAATTAAAACCAAGAGGTAATGAAAATCTCAAGTCCGATAAAGATAAGGATCGCGCCGCCAAGGATACCTGCCTTGTTTGCAAGCTTTGTGCCTGCCTTTTTGCCGATGGCGATACCTGCAAAGCAGATAAAGAAGGTCACAACGCCGATAAGAGCACAGGAAAGAAGGGCTTCAAGCCAATTATAATCGGAAATGGTGAAGCCTACCGAGAGGGCGTCAATGGAGGTGGCGATGCCCTGAACTATAAGGGCGAGGAAGCCAACAGCGGGCTTTTCCTCTTCGGAATCCTTATTTTTGATGGCGTCTACCAGCATGCTGCCGCCTATGTAACCAAGAAGACCCAGAGCTATCCAGGGGATGAACTTCTCAAATACCCCGAAAACCTGACAGATGGTGGATACGCATATCCAGCCTATCATGGGCATTGCAAACTGGAAGAGGGAGAATATACCCGCAACGCCTAACATTTTGGGCGTTTTCATTTTGGGCTCGTTAAGGCCGTTGGCAAGGGATACGGAAAATGCGTCCATAGCCAGACCTACGCCAAGCATTATTGCGGTAAAGAAGAAGGAAAAGTCGATGTTCATTTGTGCCCCCTGAATTTGCGTCCTTGGACGGTTTTTTGTAGCGGAGTTATTATAACATAAATTAAATGGGCTGTCAATGGTGAGGGAGAGATGTTGAAAAAGGTTTGAAAAACCGTCGTTGCTGGTGACGGATTTGAATGGAACGGATTGTATGTTATAGTTTTCTTTTTACAGTTACCAGCCTGACCTTCTTATCAAGCTTTTGAAAAAGGTTGACCGTATATACAGTACCTCTCGACTCGCCGTCCCAAAAGGCCACCGCCGCATCGGCGTATATGGCAATCTCCTCGTTTCTTTTAAGGGGCGCAACCTTGCCCGGATAAAGGTCGTATCGGGGCAGAAACTCCGTAAATTTCAGCCCATTTCTTTTTGCATAATCCCTTGCTAAGGTATCTATCCCTTTGGCTCCCCCTGAAACTATTTCCGTAGCCCCCTCAGGGATATATTTGTCGATGGGAAAATCTACTAAAGACCTTGACCCTATAATTGCTAATTTCATATTTACCTCTCTTTTGGATATACTTTAGATATATTATGTATCTACTTCTAACATTTTAGCATAAAATAGGTGTA
>JAZRLW010000053.1:0-3170 GCA_045647025.1 Eubacteriales bacterium | reverse complement strand
ATATACAAGGTTGTTTACAAATCTGGTGCAGGGGTTTGTAAGAGATGAGAAAAATACTGCAGAAAGGGTACATTTTTCAAGTCTGCGATTTATATCCTCAAACTTCTCTTCGTTTTCATCCTGTCTTGAGAAGGCGATAACCGTTTTTTGCCCGGTTATCATCTCGTCAACAAAGGCGGTCTGTTCGCCCGTTACCTTTGCTCTCAAGGAGAACATGGAATGGGTCTTTGTTGCGATATATTTTGATACAAAAAGGGAAATAGGTGTGAGGATGATTACCGCTCCCGCAATAAGAAGATTTATTCTCAACATAAGGATTATGGTGAGGATTACGGTAAAAATTCCAGTAAAGAACTGAGAAAATCCCATGAGGAGTCCGTCTGCGAAAGAGGACGTGTCATTCATTATGCGGCTTATGGTGTCGCCTGTTCCGTGGGAATCTACGTATCCTATAGGCAAGCGGTGAATCTTTGCAAAAGCATCGGCTCTTACGTCCTTTACCACACCGAAGGTCAAGCTGTTATTAATGATTCCTGTAAGCCACTGAGTCAACGCAGCGCCGGCTACGGCTATGCCTATTTTTATGAGGGCGGGAATTATTGCCGAAAAATCTACCTGTCCTGCTGCTATCATGCCGTCAATAGCCTCACCCACAAATACGGGAATGCTCAATGTGCATATTACCGAAACTGCGGACAGTAGAAGGGATGTGACTAAAAGAGCTAATTTGCGTTTAATATAGGACAGTATTCGTTTTATAACACTGTTTTTCATCTTGCCGCCTCCTCTTCAGGGAATTGGGAAAGATATATTTCTCTGTATATCTCACAATTTTTCAAGAGCTCTTCGTGGGATCCTACGCCTACCGCTTTGCCGTCGTCAAGAACGATTATCATATCAGCGGCCATAACGGAGGATGCTCTTTGTGCAGCGATAAATACGGTGGTATCTTTTATTTGAGATATAGCTTTACGAAGATTTGCATCAGTGGCAAAGTCAAGGGCAGAGGAAGAGTCGTCAAGAATAAGGATTTCGGGCCTTTTTACAAGGGCTCTTGCGATCGTGAGCCTCTGTCTTTGACCTCCTGAGAAGTTCTTTCCGTTTTGTTCTACGGGTTCGTCCAGCCCCAGGGTCTTTGAAGCGATTACGTCGGTTGCCTGGGCATTTTTAATGGCCTCTGTAATATCTTCGTCAGTGGCCGAACCGTTACCCCAAAGGAGATTTTCTCGTATCGTGCCCTTAAAAAGAAGTGCCTTCTGCGGAACTATGGCAATTTTGTTCAGAAGCTCTTGGGGGATATAGTCGTTGACGTCCTTTCCGTCAACGAACACCGTGCCTTCGCTGGCTCCGTAAAAGCGGGGTATCATATTGATAAGAGATGTCTTACCTGAGCCCGTACCGCCTATTACGCCTACGGTCATACCTTTTTGTACCACAAAATTAAGGTCGCTTAAGGAGTTTTCGGAGCTTCCGTTATATTTGAGGGAAACGTTATCAAATTCAATAAAGCCCTTATCTGAAGATTTTCCAGAGGGGACAGGAAGATCTTCGGGAATATCAATAACCTCTTGCAATCTGTCTCCGCAGGCCAGAGATTTTGAAATGGCAATTATCGTATTTGCAAATTTTACAAGCTCTACCAGTATTTGTGCCGTGTAATTGTATATAGCTATCATGGCGCCTTGAGAGAGATTTCCGGAGTCTATTCTTATTGCTCCTACGTAAAGAAGAGCTATAACGCCGATATTGATTATTGCGTATGTGAGAGGATTAAGAAGCGTGGATATTTTTCCGGCGGTTACCTGGGCGGACTCAAGGGCGGTATTTTCGGATGTGAATTCAGTGGTTTCGTTTTCTTCAGCACTGAATGCTCTTATAACTCTGACACCAGATATGTTTTCTCTTACTTTTCCCAGAACCTTATCGGATTTACCTTGTACCTTCTTGAAAAGGGGAACGGAAAATTTTACAACAAACCATACAGCAAGAGCCAGGAAGGGTATAGTGGCAGTAAGAACGAGGGCCGTTTGGGGGTCAAGGATAAAGGCGGCAATCACCGACCCCAATACTATGAAGGGGGAACGAAGAAGGAGTCTAAGTAAGAGATTGATTCCGTTCTGAACGTTAAGGATGTCTCCCGTAAGTCTGGTTATTATGGCGGGGGTGCCGAGGTCGTCTATCTGCGTGTAGGATAGGGTATTTATCTTTCTGAAAATAACCCTCCTCAGTTTTGCAGCAAAGCCGGTTGCTGCTTTTGCGGCAAAAAACTGAGCAACTGCGGCACAGATAAGACCAACGAAAGCTAAAAGTACCAAAACAAGGCACATGTTGATGATGTATCCCTTGTCGCCGTTTTTTACACCCACGTCTATAACCGAGGCTACGACCAGGGGTACGAGTATATCAAACCCTGCTTCCAGGAATTTAAACAGAGGTGCCAAAATTACCTGTAAAGTATAAGGTTTTAAATAAACTAAAAGTTTCTTCAAAGCTATACCTCTCACTAAGTTAAGTATTATATATCAATTTATATTATATCACAATGCGATTGTTGAGTCAAGCAAAAAGGGGATAAAATACGAAAAAATTCCCATAAAAATTAAAGGGCCGCCTATTGGCAGCCCTTGGTCTAAAAATTATACGGTTTCAGCATATTGGCAGGCTGCCAGGGCCGCTACGGCGCCATCTGCAGCGGCTGTAGTGAGCTGTCTGACTTCCTTTGTTCTGCAATCGCCTGCGGTGAATACTCCGGGAGTGGAGGTTACGCAATCTTCTCCTGCTTTAACGTATCCGTAGGCGTCAAGTTCAACAAGGTCTTTGAACTCGTCGTTTCTGGGTATCTGGCCTACTGCAACGAAAATTCCGGAGAGGGATATTTCGCTTATCTCTCCGGTTTTTACGCTTTTTACAGCGATGCCGGTAACAGCGTTTTCGCCCTTTATCTCTTCAACGGTATGGGAAAGAACAAACTCAACATTTTCTTTCTCTCTAAGTATCGCAACCGTCTTTTCTTCGCCTCTGAATTCATCTCTTCTGTGAACCAGATATACCTTTGAGCAGTAAGCGGAAAGGAACTGGGCATCCTGGAGAGCTGTGCTTCCGCCGCCGATTACCGCAACGTCCTTGCCCTTGAAAAATGCTCCGTCACAAACTGCACAGTAGGATACTCC
>JAZRLW010000052.1:0-2210 GCA_045647025.1 Eubacteriales bacterium | reverse complement strand
TATTTCGCACAAAGTCAGCTTCTTATCTCAGTAGTGCAGAATGAAAATTTAAAGCGTGGCTCACGCTTTAAATTTAGCGGCGGAGAACGCACATCTCTTAATGGCGCAGTATAAGATCCGCTGCAATACTTTGTGCGAGTTGCCGCTGCGGCGGGAAAAGGGACGGTGGCCAGGGGCCAGTGCCGTCTGCGAGCGGGAAAGAACGGAAAAAATATTGGTTACGATGTGGGTCGGAAGCAAGCCTCCGCCCTAGAAAAAAATCAAGAGCCCTCTTGTAAAAGAAGGCTCTTTTTGTTAAACAAAAGGGTGATTACTGCTTGTTGTGTACTTCCAGCTGGGGATAGGGAATAGAAATTCCATTCTTGTCAAATGCTGCCTTGACACTCTCTGTAAGGTCGTAGTATACAGTCCAGTAATCGGCGTTATTGCACCATACTCTGCAATAGAATATGAGGGCGTGAGCACCGTGTTCACCCAGTCTTACTAGCGGCTCGGGGTCGGAAAGAACCAGTTGGTGGGAGGTTGCGGTCTGCATAATTACTTCCTTGACCTTTTCAACGTCACACTCGTATCCTGCAGAGAAGGTCATGTCAACCCTGCGGGTCTCCTTTGCCGAATAGTCGGTAACGGCGGAGCTTGAAACAATAGAGTTGGGGAGAACGATCCTCTTGTTATCCCCCGAAATTATGGTGGTGTAGAATATATCTATCTTTTCTACTGCGCCACTTTCGCCCGAAACGGTGATAAAATCGCCCACAGTAAAGGGCTTGAATATTATAATAAGAATACCGCCCGCGATGTTGGAAAGTCCGCCCTGAAGGGCCAGACCTATGGCAAGACCTGCCGAGCTTATGGCCGCAACAATGGTGGCCATGGGTACGCCAAGAATGGCTATTAACGTAACAGCCAATAAAATATAAAGAGAGGCTTTGATAGCGCTTATAATAAAGTTCTTTGCCGCAATATCAACCTTCTTGAATACGGTTTCCTTTTTAAGGAATTTAACAAGCAGCTTTATGACTATTCTGCCTACGATGAAAATAAGGATAGAGGCGAGTATTTTAAGGCCAACGTCTATACCTATCTCGCCGATTTTAATGAGTAATTGGTTCATTTTTCTTCTCCTGATTTTTAGATAACAGTATTTTATCAGCACCTTTTGGGTTTGTCAATAGCAAAGTTGCCTAAAAAGGGGTATTTTTCATAAAAAATTATTAATATGTTTAAACCCTTGTCACATAATTATAATATCATTTAGTTAATAAAATACAACTACAAAGACTTTGACGAAGACAGTAGGAGTTGCGAGAAAGCATCAGCGAGTCGGGGACGGTGTGAGCCCGACGGTAAGTATCCCTCTCTGAATATCACTTCCGAGTCGCAAGCCGAAAGCGGGTTTTCCGCTATTAAGCCGTGCCGGGGCCTTCCCGTTACAGAGGGGAGCATAAACGGCGGAAGCCGGAGTGACTTAATGGGTGGTTGCGGTGAATTTTCTCCGTCCCGTTAGGGGACGGATTTTTTTTATGCTTTAGTTATAATTTAACTTAACTAATGGAGGAAAAACAATGCTTTACGACAAGGTATCAACGGATCTCAGATTCGTAGACAGAGAAAAAGCAGTAGAGAATTTCTGGAAAGAAAATTCTATTTTTGAAAAGAGTATAACCCAGAAGGAAAAGGGCGAGACCTACACCTTCTACGACGGCCCTCCCACGGCTAACGGTAAGCCCCATATCGGTCACGTTCTTACCCGTGTTATCAAGGATATGATTCCCCGTTACCGTACCATGAAGGGTCACCACATTCTCCGTAAGGCAGGCTGGGATACCCACGGCCTCCCTGTTGAGCTTGAGGTTGAAAAGAAGCTTGGCCTTGACGGTAAGGAGCAGATAGAGGGCTACGGCGTTGAGCCCTTTATAGCCGAATGTAAGGAAAGCGTTTGGAAGTACAAGGGTATGTGGGAGGACTTCTCCGGCACCGTTGGCTTCTGGGCTGATATGGACGATCCCTACGTTACCTATGATAACAATTATATAGAATCCGAATGGTGGTCTCTTAAGCAGATTTGGGACAAGGGCCTTCTTTACAAGGGCTTTAAGATCGTTCCCTACTGCCCCCGTTGCGGAACTGCCCTTGCAAGCCACGAGGTAGCTCAGGGCTATAAGGACGTAAAGGAAAAATCCGCCATCGCAAAGTTTAAGGTCAAGGGT
>JAZRLW010000051.1:0-2277 GCA_045647025.1 Eubacteriales bacterium | reverse complement strand
CGTCTATTGCCAGACGGTCAGCCATTATGGCAACCTCTGTAAGAAGTCTCTGCTCGTCTACAGCAACGTCACCCAAAAGATGAGCAATTCTCTGTTTAAGCTTTTCAACGTAAGCGGTTACGAGCTCGTCCGTTTTATCTTCGATAGTTTTTACGATAGAGGTAATGGTGTCGCACTTGGTAATAATATCGTTAACCAGGAATACGCCTTCTTTTTCTCTCTGAGCAACAAATGCTGCCAAAGCCTCTTCAACAACGGGTATAAGCTTTTCACCCATTTCCGCATCGGGCTCAGACTGAGCGGAGGTAATAACGTCGGGAAGTCTTACCAAAGAGGTGGCGGACACGTCGTTGCGTATTCCGAACTTTTCATTTGCTTCCTTAAATATCTCAAGATACCTTTTGAGCATCTCCTCGTTGAGCTTTATCTGCTGGGCGTCGGCGGCTTCTTCTATTATACTGATATTGACTTCCACCTTACCTCTGACTATCTGCTTTTTAAGGCAAGACTTAACAGCCTCCTCAAACTGCATATAGCCTCTGGGCATTCTTACGTTTATCTCGCAGTAACGGTTGTTGACGGATTTCATCTCAACTGTGATTTCCGTTCCTTCATACACACGGCGTGCTCTGCCGTATCCTGTCATACTTCTTATCATAAAATCAAAGATCCTTCCCTGACGGTTATAGTAAAGATAATAGTTAGCCATTATATTATATATATTATAACTCTTTTTTCAATTAAGTCAATGTATTCGAAAGGAATTAAATGTGACTTTTCTGTAAAACAGATTTTGTCACAAAAATGCCATTGACAAGAAGGGTCAAAAGTGGTATAATCTATTCGCTGCTCAACCGAGGCGGTAGCCGAAGTGAGTAAATGCCCTACATGCAGGGGTGGCGGAATTGGCAGACGCGCACGTTTGAGGGGCGTGTGATGCATATCATGTGGGTTCAAGTCCCATTCCCTGCACCAGCTGAGGTCGGCAGAACGCCGACCTCTTTTTGTTTTTTACTGACCGACGGGGATTTCCCTTTCGGAAAGTAGGCACAACCGCAAAGATATTCCTTCCCGACACAAGGATTTTCCAAGTGAAAGGTTTCGGACAAAGCAAAGATCTTACGCCGCAGCTGCGGCTTACTGTCTGTTTCCGTACCTTTCGGGTACGGTTATTTTTTTGGAATAATAAGCGGTGAACAAAAATCATTATTATCCCGAAAGGAAAAAAGAAAAATGAAAAAGATTCTCTCACTCTCCCTTGTACTTCTCCTTGCACTCTCGCTGTTTGCAGGTTGTGCAAAACCCAATGACAACATCGTCGACACCCCCGACGACGGCAAAGAAGTCACCCCCGTAACCGTAAAAATAGCAGGTCTTAAAGGCCCCACCTCCATGGGTCTTGTAAGTCTTATGAACAAGGCCGAAAATAAAGAAACTCAGGACAACTATGAGTTCACCATGGCAGCAGCCGCAACCGAAGTTAATCCCAAGATCATTCAGGGCGAACTTCATATGGCAGCTATCCCCGCAAACGTTGCAGCTATCCTTTATAATAACACAAAGGGCGCCGTTAAGGTATTGGCAATAAACACTCTCGGCGTAGTATACATCGCTGAAAAGGGCAACACCGTTACCGACGTTGCAAGCCTTAAAGGTAAGACAATTTACGCAACAGGTAAAGGCTCCATCCCCGAATACGCTCTTAAATATATCCTTGCTCAGAACGGTGTAGACCCCGAAAAGGACGTTACCATAGAATGGAAGAGCGAGCCTACCGAAGTAGTTGCGATAATGAAGAGCTCCGACAATGCGGTAGCAATGCTTCCCCAGCCCTTCGTTACCGTTGCCCAGAATCAGGTTGAAGGTCTCCACGTTGCCATAAACCTTAACGAAGAATGGGAAAAGCTTGACAACGGCAGTCTTTTCATCACAGGCGTTCTTATTGCACGCGCCGACTTTATTGAAAATAATCCCGAGGCCGTTGCACGCTTTATGGCAGAATACGAAGCCTCCGTTAATGACATAAACACCAACGTTGAAGACTGTGCCGCCCTTGTTGAAAAATACGGTATAGTAAACGCCGCAATAGCAACAAAGGCTATTCCTTACTGCAACCTCACCTTTATTGACGGCGAGGAAATGAAAACCGCCCTCAGCGGCTGTCTTGAAGTTCTCTTCAACCAGAATCCCGCATCCGTAGGCGGCCAGCTCCCCGCAGATGATTTCTACTACAATGACAACTGATATCCGCAAAAATAAAATTAAAAATATCCTTCA
>JAZRLW010000050.1:0-1741 GCA_045647025.1 Eubacteriales bacterium | reverse complement strand
GATATATGTTCCCCGACACATACGATTTCTATCTTGACGAAAGCGAAGAAAGCGTTATAAAGCGCTTCCTTGATAACTTCAATTCAAAAATAATCAAGAACGGCGTTGCGGATAAGGCTGAGGCCCTGGGCATGACTCTCCACGAGGCCGTAACTCTCGGCTCCATTATTCAGATGGAGGGTAACAGCAGAACGGAGTTTGAGCAGATATCCTCCGTATTCCATAACCGCATTGACGTTAAAATGAAGCTCCAGAGCTGCGCTACTGTAAACTACATCCTTCCCGTTGAACAGCGTAAGCCCGCCGTATCTTATGAGGATATGCAGATAGACAGTCCCTACAATACCTATATGTATGAGGGACTTACTCCCACTCCCATCGCTAACGCGGGATATTACGCCATATTGGCTGCCGTTACCCCCGCTGACACAGATTATCTCTACTTCTGTTCCGACGGAATGGGCGGTACTGTATTTGCAAAGACCTATGCCGAACATCAGAAAAACGTAAATAAATATCTTGGTTAAAATTTTAAGCTAAAATGGAAAAAGACAGAATAGTTTATCCCTATATAACCGAATATCTCCGTAAGGTTCGACGTCCCAGAGATGGGAAATTGGGCGAGCTTGAGGTCTGGGCAAGACAGGAGGGTTACCCCGTGTCCGAGCCCGAAACCTCCGACCTTCTTGAGATAATCTGCCGCCTGAAAAATCCCCAAAATATCCTCGAAATAGGTACTTGTGTGGGATTTTCGGCTCTGCTGATGCACTCCTGTTGCGACGGAAAGATAACCACCCTTGACCGCTACGAGGCCATGTACTCTGTGGCAGAAAAGAACTTTGCAGAATTCGGTGCAGAGGATAGGATAAAGCTTGTTAAGGGGGATGCGGTGGAAATTCTCCCCACCCTTACTGCAAAATACGATCTTATATTTATTGATGCCGCCAAAGGGCAGTATCCCGTTTTCCTTGAAAACAGTCTCCGTCTTTTGGCGCCCAACGGCATTATAATCGCTGATAATATATTCTTTAACGGCTACGTGGCCGAGGGTAAGCCCGACCGTCACAGAAACAAGACCATAGTCACCCGCCTTGATGAGTTTATCACCCGTCTTGAGGCCGAAGAATCCCTTAAAACCGTCCTTTTGCCCATAAGCGACGGCGTATCCTTATCTTATAAGATTTAGGAGGTAAAGTATGATTAAAAAGCCCGAACTTCTCGCTCCCGCAGGAGATTACAGAAGATTTTTATACGCCATTGAATACGGCGCCGATGCGGTGTATATCGGCGGCGAGTGCTTCTCTTTAAGACAAGCCTCCACAAACTTTACTCTTGAGGAGATAGCTAAGGCCACCGCCTACGCCCACTCCAGGGGAGTAAAGGTATACGTGGCCGTGAACACAGTACCCCGTAATGACGAAATAGAAGAATATCCCGCCTACCTTGACGGCCTTGCCGCCGCAAAGGTTGATGCGGTAATAATAGGGGATATGGGTCTTTTTGCCATGACTCGCCGTCTCCACCCCGAGATGGAGATACATATTTCCACCCAGATGAACACCATAAACTACGAGGACTGCAATATGTGGTACTCTCTCGGTGTTAAAAGGGTCGTCCTTTCAAGAGAATGTTCTCTTGAGGAGATAAAGAGAATCCGTCAGAAGATTCCTGCAGATATGGAGCTTGAGGCCTTCTGTCACGGCGCTATGTGTATGGCTCATTCTGGCAGATGCCTTATTTC
>JAZRLW010000049.1:0-16819 GCA_045647025.1 Eubacteriales bacterium | reverse complement strand
AACAGGGCCATCTTCCTCGCCGAGAAACTTAACGTACTCCGCATAATCGGAATTCAGAAGCAGAACTTCTTTTTCAGGAAAAGTTAGCTTTATAATATCTCTTAATCCCATAGTAGAGCCCACGGCATCACCGTCGGGACGCTTATGACGGAAAAGAATTATTCTGTTGTACTCTTTTATTTTATCAAGAATCGCTCTTTTAATTTCAATACTCATATCTTTTCCTCCACCAGACTGTCAAGGTCTGCCAACAGCTTCATAGCCTCTTCCCTATTTTTCAAGGTTGCACCGCTGGCCTTTTCGTGCCCTCCGCCGCCGTATTTAACGGCTATAGGATTAATGTTATACTTGCTTGAACGTATTTCACAAAGCACGCCGTCTGCAGTTTCTGTAAAGTTAACCCAAATATCCACACCCTTGATATCACCCATAACGTTGACCATACCTCTGGAAAGGGTAAAGTTATCAAAGCCGTAGCCTGCAGCCTCCTCCTTATCGGTGTATATGTAGGCCACATTTTTAGGGGAAAACTTTATCTTAAGAACAAACCTCGCTCGAAGTTGTATAAACAAAAAGTCGTCCGTATAAAGATTGCGATATATGTCGTTGGTGGTAAAATCCCTTTCCATAAGAAAAGCCGCGTGACGGAAGGTTTTCGAAGAGGTAGAATCATATCTGAATCTGCCCGAATCGGTTATCATACCCGTATAAAGGGATTTTGCGGCAAGCGAATTCACCTTTAATCCCAGCTCCATAGCCATAGCCGTTATAAGGCCGCAACAGCTTTCGCAGGAGGTATCGGTTATCTCAACGTCGGCTATCTTTTCACAAAAGATGTGATGGTCAAGGCGAAGAGTTTTTGCCGCAAGGGTATATCTGTCGTCACTGATCAGAGCCTTTGCGGAGGTATCAAGAATAATTGCGAGGGCTCCCGTATATATACTGTCGGGAATGTCATCCGTGGCAGAATCCTCCATAAATCCGTAACGGGAAGAGGCGTCACCTACCGTATACACACGTTTATGAGGAAATGTATCTTTTATTATGTGTTTAAGACCTACCTGACTACCAAGGGCATCTCCGTCGGGGTTCTTATGACGGTGAATTATTATGGTATCGTATGACTCTATACATTTTAAGGCCTGTTCAAACATTCTGCCACCTCTTTATTTTTTCATTTACACTATAGTATAACATAAATAACCCATAAAGTCAACGGCAAATGTGGGTTTGCAGAGAAATTTCAAGGGCGAAACGGTTTTCCGTTTCGCCTTTAAAGTTAGCACTGTCTCATTAATCTTATATAGAACTCAACCGCCTTATTTATTGATTCAAGTCGGATACGTTCATTATTTCCGTGAATGGTTTTTCTTTCCGCGGAAGTCATATCCATAGCGGAAAAACGGTATACCTTATCGGAAATTCTGCCATAATGACGGCAATCGGAACACTGTACCATAAGGTAGGGAGAAACCACACATCCCGGCCAATTGTTTGCCACAGCGGAAGCTACCTTCTTCCAACCCTCGCTATCGGTCTGTGATACGCGACTGGGATTCATATGGCTGCCAAGGGTTATCTTTACCCTATCGTCACCCACAGTCTTCTTCAGACGTTCAAGGGCTGAATCAACGGTATCCTGAGGATTAAGACGAAGATTTGCAGTCATTGAGGCCTGAGGAGGAATAACGTTAGGCGCTTGGCTTCCAGAAGCCTGGGTAAAGGCGACGGTAGTACGGAGAAGCGCATTCATCTCTCCGCCACTCTTTTTACTTATCATATCAAGAACGCCCTTAAAAAGGCCGAAGTTTGCAAAAATAACCTTATAAAGAAAATTGGAATGTCTGCCAAGCGTATCGAACATTTCTGCCGCAGGCTTTGTAACGTGCATGGGAAATGGTGAATTCTCTATTTTGCAGCAGGCCTGTGAAAGGAGTCCTATGGGAGTATGAGGAAGGGGTGCAGATGCGTGTCCGCCGCCCGACTCTACGGAAAAAGTAACGTTCATCATTCCCTTTTCCGCAATACCTATAAGGCCACAAGGAGCCTTAACACCGGGGAATACGTTTTCAACTACGGCACCACCCTCGTCAAGAACCAGGGCAAGATCTATTCCCTTTTCTTCAAAGTAATCTACTACGTTTGAAGCACCCTTTCCGTTGACTTCCTCGCCACCGGAAAATGCAAAGTAGATATCGTTTTCGGGAACAAAGCCCTTTGTGATAAGATGCTCTGCTGCTGAAAGTACACCGTTAAATGTGGCTTTTGTATCAAGAGTTCCTCTACCCCACATAACGCCGTCTTCAATTATTCCTTCAAAGGGAGGCTTCTGCCAATCCTCTTCGTTTACGGGAACCACGTCATAATGAGCCATCATCACAGAAGGATGCTCGGAAGATTTACCCTGCCATCTGAAAAGAAGTGCTCTATCAGGCAATCTGTCAAAGGAACAGGTTTTGAACACATTGGGATAAAGTTCAGGAAGAAGAGCTATGAGCTTTTCAAATTCCACATCATCTTCAAGTACACTATCATAATAGGACACGGTCTTGCATCTGACAAGCTTCTGCAATGCCTCAATGGGAGCGTCTGTGTCGAATTCAATCTTTTCAGATTCAGTAACGGGCATAGCCTTGGGCTTGAATGTGGCGCCCCTGATAAGGAGAACACCAACAAAAACAAGGATAAGAGCAATAATAATTATAGCAACTGTCATCTCTCATTATCCCCCTTAAAGGATACCTTTTTTATACATAATACGGCTTATAATAAGAGTAAACACCACACTTACGGGAACCATTATACCCACGGTATCGGCATTGAGAGCAGGAACTGCTATAAAGAGAATAAGCATAAGGGCAACGGGAGCTATAGCAAGCTTCCAATTACGGGAAACAAATACAACGCCAAGCCCACCGAAAAGTGCGGGAATCATCTGAGCAAAGGCGGGGTCAAGAGCGGGATTGTCAAGGACGGGAGTAAGGGGAACGATAAGGACAACTCCAAGAATTACTATCAGAGTGGTAACTATACTCGAAACGGCAATAGCTATGGTAGAAACTACTTCACCTTCCTCCGAATTTGCCTTAACGTTAGCCTGTTCAAGGGCATTCAAAGCGCAAGGAAGCTTAAGATTTGATATATTACCCGTTACAAAGGAAAGGTATGAACCTCCGGCTCCAAGCATGGGAATAAAGGTTATGGTTTCAACCACACCCACTGCCCAATACATGGGAGCAGTGGCTATAAGGCCCATAAGCAAGCCGTTCCAATCGGGAGTTGCCTTGAATATCAATGCTACAGCCACGGGGAAAGCAAAAAGTATTACCATCACAGACAGATTCCATATTCTGCCCCAACGGTGTACTTTGTCCATATATGTAAGTTCTTTTTTCATATCCGTAACCTCCTTCTTATGATAACCAATTTGTAATAGGAATAGCACTTGCCATACCTATTATGAGGCTGACGGGAAGGGCGTAATCGGATATCCAATGTATCTGCTTAAACTTTCCTGCAAGTAAGCCGCAAACCATCATCACAATGGCAGAAACAGCCATTACGCACACGGGAATAAGTCCCTTGAAGTCGCCTGAAAAAGCGCTTGAAACATCGCAAAAAACAAAGCCCACAAAGGCGGCTATCATACCGATAAACATAGCGGAGCTAAAGATATCAGCCCATTTTTTATCTCTTTTTTCAAGATTTATCATTCCCGACTGCATCTTCTTGCAAAGAACGGGAACAAGCCATATACCTACCATGATACTCAACGTCATAACCAGAGATACGGTTACGAACTGCGAGGCGTTAAGGGATGTAAGAGCCTCAATTTTCATTGCATTAGCTGTATTTTCAGCTGCGATAGCCTCATAAGAAAGTGAGCCTACAACGCTAAGCCTGAGCCAGGGAAGAGCAAGCCCGAGCTGCTTTGAAAGAGCAATAACGCTAATAACAATAGCAACCGCGGGGGCTATTGTAAATAGGGTTGCGGTAACCGCAATTTTGCGGAGCTTGTTTTTATCCATGCCTATCTCCAGGCCTCTCTTCCAGGCCTTAACAAGGAAAAAAACCGACTGCCAGAGAACGATGGCAATAACAATAGCCACCATTACGAACAGTATGGGATGATTTACGCTGAATTCCATAAACGTTCTCCTTTTATCTATTAATCTTTATCTGCTAAAGCTATAAGATATCTACCGACCTTCTCTTCAAACTTGAGGACCTCAAATCTAAGGTCTACGGGGAATTTGCCCATAAAGGTCTGCAATTCAAAATTGAGTTCGCCGTCGTATCCTATATCCTTAAGAGCGTGCATAATATTATACCAATTAAGCCTTCCTGTATAGGGAAGAATATGTCTATCACCAAGATAATCATTATCCTGAATATGTAAGGCGGTAACGAGTCCGGGCTTCATTCCTCTGATAAAGTCCTCAGGCTCATATCCAACGAGACTTGCGTGACCAACGTCTATACATACGGTAAACCAAGGAGAATCAAGCTTTTCAATAAATGCGCTAAGTTCTGCGGGATTACCCAAAACGCCCTTAAAGCACTCTCGCTTTTTGTCGCGATAGAAGAGATTTTCAACGGCTATTTTAATGCCGAATTTTTCACAATAGGGCTCGAAGGTCTTATAGTACCTGTAATTGTACTCGGTGAAATCCACGTCTGCGGGAGCTTCGTTAGTCTTTATGGCGTGAACAACTATACTCTTTGCACCAAGAACTGCCGCCGCCTCGATAGATCTGACGATAACGAGATATTCAGGTTGGGAAATATCAAATTCCATACCGTACTTCATATCAAAAGGAGCGTGAGCCTGATGGCAGTCAATACCAACCTCGTCCATTACAGCTCTCATTTCTTTTGCATAAGAAAGATATTCTTCACTTACAACAGGGTCATCGTAAGGTGTGCCGTAAAAGGAGAAGTCTATACTGTCAAATCCAGCCTCCTTTATCATCTCTATGGCTTTCTTATCTCCGAATTTCTTATGAAAAGCTTTTGTTTCAACAGATAATCGCATAACGTCCATTCCTTCTTATAGTATTTTAATAATTATACACCCTTTTGCTCTTTTTGTCAACAAAAAAACTTGACTATAGACTATAAATATGATATAATTCTATTGCATAAAAAAATATCTAACCTATGAAAGGAATAGATGATTATGGAAAACAGAAAAGTACGAATAGGTATCATTGGTACCGGTAGTATCGCAGGCTCTCACATGAAGGCCTATAAGCAGAGAGAGGATATAGAAATCGTTGCTCTTTGCGATATAATTCCCGGCAAGGCCGAAGCTTTTGCAAAGAAGACAGAAAACGAGCAGGCAAGATGCTACACCAATCACGAAGAAATGCTTGATAAGGAAGAGCTTGATGCAGTATCGGTATGTACATACAACCGTCAGCACGCAGCTCCCACTATATACGCACTCAAAAAGGGCGTAAACGTTTTGGTTGAAAAGCCCTTCTCCGTTACTCTCGACGAAGCGGCTGAAATGATGAAAGCAGAAAAGGAAAGCGGAAAGATTCTTTCCATAGGCTTCCAGCCCCGTTTTGACAAAAACATGCAGCAGATAAAGAATATCGTTGAGTCGGGTGAGCTCGGCCACGTATATTACATACAGACCGGCGGCGGAAGAAGAAGAGGTATTCCCGCAAGCGATAAGAAGACAACCTTTATAGAGGACGCTACAGCAGGCGTAGGCGCCCTGGGCGATATCGGATGCTACTCTCTTGATATGGTACTTAACGCCATCGGTTACCCCACCCCCGTTGCAGTAAGCGGCTTCAAGTTCGACTATTTCGGCAAGGACCCTGAAACCTACCGCTACGGCAAGAACAATAATCCCGAATACATAGCTGAAAAGTTCACCGTTGACGACTTTGCAGGCGCGCTTATCCGTCTTGAGGGCGGCGTTATAGTTGACTTCAGAATCTCCTGGGCTATGAATATGGACACACCCGGTGACACCATAATCCTCGGCACCAAGGCAGGCTTGAGAATCCCCTCCACAGCCTGCTGGAACGGCTCCGTAGGCGGCGAAATGACCATATACCGTCAGGTTGCAGGTCAGCCCGTAGAGATGAAGGTTCCCCTCAAGAAGGACAGCTCAAGCGACGGAACCCTTTGGGACAGAAAGATAGGCTCCTTCATTGAAGCAGTTAAGAACGGCGGCAAGGCTCCCGTTCCCTCCAGCCAGATCATCAAGAATCAGGCTATTCTGGACGGTATTCTCCGTTCCAGCCTCTGCGGCAAAGAAGTAGAAATCACAATGCCCGAAATATAAAACCAATAAATAGCATTTATGTTCGCACGGTTTTCCGTGCGAACGTTTTTTATAAAAATTTACAATTACCCTCTTGACAAAATATACTATGTGTGGTATAGTATTATACGAAGGGAGGCATCATATTATGGATATACAAATAAAACGAGGCCTTTTAGACGTTTGCGTTCTTGCAGCAATAAAAGATGAAGACTCATACGGATACAAAATAATAAAAGACATTAAGCCTTTCGTTGAAGTATCAGAGTCAACCCTATATCCTATCCTCCGAAGATTAGAATCGGCAAACCTGCTGACCGTCCGCACGGCGGAGCACAACGGAAGATTAAGAAAATATTATCGAATTACCCCTTCGGGACATATGCGGCTTGAGGAGTTCAAAAAAGAATGGGCCGAAATACTTTCAATATACAATTTTGTAACGAGAGAGGATGATAGGAATGAAAAAAACTGAATTTTTGAGCTTACTCCGAAATCACCTTGAAGGGCTTGATGCGGCAGATCTTGAAAGCTCAGTTGAATACTATGCCGAAATGATTGATGACCGTATAGAAGAAGGACTCGACGAAGAATCCGCAGTAGCTTCGGTGGGAACGCCCGAAGAAGCAGCGAAAGAAATACTCAAAAATATACCCATTGTAAAGCTGGTAAAGAATAAGGTTAAAACCACAAAAAAGCCTTCAGCAACAGTAATAGTACTCCTTATTCTTGGGGCACCTTTGTGGATTCCCCTACTCATATCTGCGTTTTCGGTGATATTATCGGTATACATTTCTCTTTGGGTAACGGTGGGTAGCCTTTGGTCTGTTCCCGTAAGCCTCGGCGCAACTGCTCTGGGAATAATAATAGCCTCTATTATCAGCGGACTTATAAACGGAATTTGGGCTTGGATGTTCTTATTTGGTGCAGCACTTATTCTCATTGGGCTTTCCATTTTTAGTGGACTTGGATGCGTATACCTTATCAAAGGCATGGCATTTTTGACAAAAAAGGCCTTTGTTGGTATTAAATACTGCTTTATTAAAAAGGAGGTAGCAAAATGAAAACCTCTGTAAAAACTGCCCTTATAATTGCCGCGATAACCCTTATATTGGGGATCGTGCTGGCAGGTGTAGGAATCTCTATGACAGGTTATGATTTTATTAATCTGGTTACGGAAAATTATGCGCCCGTCACTTATGGGATATCGGAAGACTTTTCAAATATTCAGATAGATACGGATACCCACGATCTTAACTTTGTACTCGCTGAAAATGGTATGTGCAAAGTGGTTTGCGACGAAACGGATAAAATTACAAACTCGGTAACCGTTCAAGACGGCACACTGATAATCAAAACTGTTAATAATAAAAATTGGTACGACTATATCGGTCTATTTACTAAAAATCACACCATTACCGTTTACCTGCCTAAAGGGGAATATGAAGCTATTACCATAAAAACGGACACGGGAGATACAGAAATAAGTAACGCCTTTTCTTTCACTACCGCCAAGATCGAAACCGATACTGGAGATACATCTTGGTATGCGAATGTATCAGGAAATTTTTCTTTTGTAGGCCATACGTGTGATATAGAAGCTGGAAATATGTCCCTCCTTTCCTTAAACATAAAAACCACTACAGGAAAGATACACATATCAAACCTGACATCTACCGAAGGGATCACTCTCACTGCAGATACGGGTGACGTTTCTGTAACCGATTGCAAGGCTAACGAAAGGCTCGACGTTAAAACATCCACGGGAGATGTTTTACTGAAAAATACGGTAGCCGGAAAATTAAATATAAAAACAAATACGGGTAGCGTAACCTTTAACAATGCTGATGCTGAAAATATGCATGTAAAAACAAGTACCGGTGACGTAAAAGGAACCATTGCCACCGAAAAAATCTTTTTAGCCACCACCGATACGGGCAAAATCGCCCTCCCCCACAGCACATCAGGAGGTATTTGCGAAATAATAACCTCCACGGGAGATATAAAAATAGATATTGCACAAAAATAAGATAAAAAGAAAGTGCTCAGCGTGTCAACGCTGAGCACTTTACACATATGGATTTTATTTCTTTTTCTTTACAATAAGAATTACAGCAACGGCAATTCCCACCGCAACAACCCCAATAACTATGTAAATTACGGGATTTTCAAAGATATTCACCGTGGGAGAAGCAGAAATAATTACGGGCAGCTCAATGGTAAACTGGCTCTCAGGTGTAAAGTACATTTCCTTAACGGTAGAGAAGTATTCAACGTTAACCGTGCTACCGTCCTCGGAGAAGTGGAGGAGTGCAATCAGACCTGCGGGAGTGTTTTCCTTATCAACATTCTGACCGTCAATAAGCAACTGGGTAACAACGTTACCGTTAACGCCGGTGCTCTTCTTCATCAGAATTGGGTCAGAGTCTTCATGACCGCAAAGAACGAGAACTATATTAGAGTGCTTTGAAACAAGATTTTCCCAAATTCTCTCGCCCTGGGTGTTATAATCGCCGTCAGAGAAGAGATATGCGTGGGTAGTTACTATTACGTTATGCTCGGGATGAGCGGCTATTTCCTCGTTAGCCCAGGCAAGAACTTCATCGGAGGGCTTATAGTCAAGAGCCATTATCATATATTTGATATCCCCGATAATTACTTCCTGCCAGGAGTTTCTTACAGAATCTTTAAAGCTACCTGCCAAACGGTCGGCATATTCTTCATAAGGGAAATACGCATCTAACTGAGAGGCTGTATCGTGATTACCTTTAAGAAGAGTATATGGAACCAAACCGTCAAGGAGCCTGATATACTCTGCGGCAAGCTCCCACTCTCTATCGAGATCTTCGTCAGTAATGTCACCCATACTCATTACCATTTTGATTTTCTGGGTTTCGATATTATCATAAAGCCAAGTGTATATTTTCTTAAAATCCTCGGGATGCTTTATATTAAGTTTCTGGGTATCACCTACAGCAACGAAGGTATACGCATAATCGTTATCAAAAGTGCTTTCCTCAATCCACTGGTCAACGAATTTCATATCGTAACGGCCGTTGCTGTCTTTTGCAACTTCAGAAACATCACCCGAGAGGTCGTAATGAGCAATAAGGTTATCGGTATCGGGAGTATCGGAGTTCATATCTACCACTATTTCATCAGCGGTTCTCATATCGGAATATACGGCAACAGAACCCAGTTGTCCTCTGAAAGCATAAATCTTTGCAGAAGTACTGTCGTTAGCCATCATATAAGGAGTACTATAGGTCTTGAGGGGATCAAAATCTATCTTACGCTCGCCCACAAGTTCGCCGTTAACGTAGGCATAGGCTATTTTAGCCTCTGCATCAATGGTTATTGCCATATGCATCCATTTTTCTTCGCGAACGTCGCCACCCATAAAGTTGTAACTAACAGTTCTCTCCGAGTCACTGTAAACAATACAGGGATACCCCTCTTTTGTTACACAAAAACTAAGGGTGTCGTTATACCAGCCGTAGGTTGAAAGAATAGTCATTCTGGAAAGAGAACCGACAATCCTGTTGGGGATGTTTACCCAAGCCTCAAAGGTAAGTATGGGTTCATTGTAAGGTTCATCGGCCAAAAAATATGTATCTCGCGACGCAGTATAACCAGTTCTGTCTGTCTCTGCGGCAAAGGGAACCGCAAATCCCACAAAAATTGCAATGAGAAGAGGAATAATTACAAATATCTTTTTATTCATAATTCAACATATCCTTTCGTAAATGATAGAAAAATTATATCATACTTCGCCCATATTTGCAATACAAAGAAGAGAAAAGTCCCAAGTATTTGATGAAATGTTTCCGAAAATGTAAAATATTATGCATAAGGGGGCGAATTTTTTTCAATAGGTATTGAATTTTAAAAACGAATATGCTATACTAATTTATGTAAAAGTCAATCTGCATTATAAAGGAGTTAATATAATGGAAAAGATCTATACTGGTAAAACCAAAGACGTATACAGCCTTGAAAACGGCAACGTAATGCTTAAGTTTAAGGACGACTGCACCGGCAAAGACGGCGTTTTCGATCCCGGAGAGAACACTGTTGGCCTCACTATTGACGGTATTGGCAAGGCAAACCTCCAGACCTCCGTATATTATTTTGAGCTTCTCAAAGCCGCAGGCATTAAGACCCACTACGTAAACGCTAACATAGACGACGCTACCATGGAAGTACTCCCCGGTAAAGTATTCGGCCACGGCCTTGAAGTTATCTGCCGTCTTGTTGCTACCGGTAGCTTTATTCGCAGATATGGCGAGTATATCAAGGACGGAACACCCCTTGAAGGCGGCTACGTTGAGTGCACCTTTAAGAACGACGAAAAGGGCGACCCCCTTGTTACCGGCGAAGGCCTTGCAGCCCTCGGCGTAATGAGCCCTGAAATGTTTGAAAGCATGAAGGAACAGACCCTCAAGATCACCAAGATCGTTGCTGACGACCTCAAGACCATCGGCCTTGACCTTTGGGATATCAAGTTTGAATTCGGCTACAACAATGACGAGGTTATCCTTATTGACGAAATTGCTTCCGGTAATATGAGAGTTTACAAGGACGGCAAGATTGTTGATCCCGTTGAACTTACCAAGCTTATCCTTAACAGATAAAAATCCTTTGATTACAAAAGAGGCGCTTTTCAGCGCCTCTTTTGTTGTAAGGCTTAAGAATTCATTAACCTACTTGACAAATATCGACAGATGTTTTATAATATAATTACAGTAAAAAACTTTTACATTTGAAAGGATGACACTTATGAAATTCTGTACAAAATGCGGCACCCAGTGCATTGACGAGGCCAACGTTTGCACAAACTGCGGCTACGCCTTCACTACCCCTAACGTAGCAGTTGTAGACGAAAATGACCATACTGCTGAGTTTGACGCAAAGGATATTTCAGATAACAAAGTCGTAGCTATGCTTCCATATCTTATGGGAGCTATCGGCCTCATTATCGCAATCCTTATGGCCAACACTTCCAAATACGTACAGTTCCACGTTCGTACTGCCCTTAAGTATTTGGTCGTTACAACCCTCATAGGCCTTATTTCCGCACTTCTTTGCTGGACCTTTATTGTTCCCATCGTTGGTGGCATCGCAATGGTTGTTATTGCCGTACTCCAGATAATCTCCTTTATCCAGGTATGTCAGGGCAAAGCAAAAGATCCCGCAATCATTTCTTCTTTGAAATTCCTTAAATAAGATTTATAAGCAAAATAATGCAAATTACAAAAAGGGTATGCACCATAAGGTGCATACCCTTTTAAAATGCAAACTTTCCAATAATATCTTTGGTCATCCGTGGAGGAAAAGGGGTATTTCCCGCCGAAAACTTCTCAATTTTTTCTATTGTTGCAATTTCCGGCCGTTCTTCTTTTCCAACGGGAACAATAACCTTATCACCGCATTTCAATTCTTCATTGTCGGTCTTATAATAATAAGTTTTGCCTTCAGAATTAAAAGAAACACTACAATAGATGTATTCGCCGCTTTCAGGCACATAGTCATCGTCATACAAGGAAAGAAGCTGCTCCACATAGTCTACGACATCTGAAGGAATATCATACTGCCCTGAAAGAAGTTCGTCCTTGATAAAATAAAGTTTATCTTTTAGATAACACCTATAAACAAAGCCCTCTATTTTCGCCGTTCGGTGCTCGGTAAGATCGTGAATAACGTCTCGGACGGCCACTCTATGCCGCCAACGATGCGAATATTCCAAAAACTTTTTGGCATTAAAAAGAGCATCCTTATACCGACCGAAAAAAGTTTTTGGATACAGCGTGGTATCCATTAAGCTTAAGCTTTCTGCCAACATATCGTAAAACTGTGAGGCTACCTCTTCATCAAGAAGTCGTTTTCTTATTATATTCAAGCACATCTCTATACCTCCAAATCTCATACTTAAATTTGGATTTAGATATTCCACCTATATCTTCAACTTCTCCGAAACATGAGCAAACTCTTCGGGATTAACCTTCATAACCTTTCTATCATAGGACAGAATACCGTTGGTTTCATCCTCAACGTCGGACACCTGGGTATATACTGCGGCGCAAAGCCCCTTTGGAATAAGGGGTACTATCTCATTTTCATAAAGGTCACAGAAGGCCTTAACAAAGGCCTCGCGGGTCTTGCACTTTCCGTAACCGTAGGTCTGCTTGGTATTGAAAACGTGGTCTTCGGGCTTATATGAATAACCGCCGAATTCGGAAAGAACCAGAGGCTTATCCGAAGCCTCAAGGGATACCTTTCTGAAATACACGTGGCGGCTGTCAACGTCGCTCTCCCCTATTTCAAACCAACCTGAGGTGGTGTCAATAAATCTGGTTTTGTCAAGTGAACGGAGTATGCCGTACATCCAATCCGATTCAAACTGTCCCCATCCCTCGTTAAATATGGTCCACATACAGATGCAGGGGTGAACCTTCAGGCTTTCAACGGTTGATTTCATACCCTCGATAAAGAGCTGACGGGTCTTTTCTTCTTGATCGTTGCGGGCTTCAGTCTTATCGTTTTTACGGAAGATGCCTACTGTGGGCAGCAGGGTATCACGTAAGAAAGAGTATTCCCCGTTATTTACCATATCCTGAAATACCACCATTCCAAGGCGGTCGCAATCGTAATAAAACTGCTGAGGCTCAACCTTTATATGCTTACGCAGGGTGTTAAAGCCCAGGGATTTCATGGCAAGAATATCATCCTCGTATCCCTTGGGGGTTGCGGGCAAAAAGAGGCCGTCCGACCAATATCCTTGGTCCAGAAGCCCGTGGAAAAAGTAGGGTTTTCCGTTAAGACAAAGGCGGGAAAGCCCGTCCACGGTCTTTATTTCAAGGGTGCGAATGGCAAAGTAGGACTCTACCCTATCCTCCCCCGAAGTAAGGGTAAAGGTATACAGATAGGGGTCCTCGGGGGACCAAAATCTGGGATTATCAAAAGTTACTAAAGCCTTTCCGTCCTTAAGCGCAAAGGTCTTCTCCCCATCGGGAGTATTGACGCAAATACTTCCTTCACCCACTCCGGTAGCGGTAACGGTAACAGTCTCGCCGTCAAACTCTGCATACAGGGTGCGAACATAGCTTTCAGGCACAGACTCAAGCCATACCGTCTGCCAGATACCCGAAACGGGTGTATACCACATTCCCCCTCTGTCACGGCGCTGTTTACCGTAGGGGAATCTGTGGTCGGAAAGGGTATCCTTGACAGACACAAGGATAGTATTTTCATCCTTAAGATAAGGAGTAATATCAAAGGAAAAGGCCTCGTAGCCTCCCTCGTGTTTACCTACGCATTCACCGTTAACAAAAACGTCGGCAACTTGGTCGCAGGCACCGAAATGAAGAATGACCTTTGAGCGGACAAACCCCTCGGGAAGAGTAAAGTTTTTTTGATACCAAAGCATAGAGCTTTCGTCAAAAACCTCGTTTATCCCAGAGAGCAAGCTTTCGGGAGCAAAGGGAACGAGAATCTTCTTGTTCTCTGAAAAATCCGGCTTTTCAAAGCCGTCAGTAAGGCAAAAATCCCATTCTCCGTTAAGGCATATAAAGGAATCCCTCTTCAGCTGAGGGCGGGGATAAACGTTCCAGGGCTGTCCCTGAAGGTTTTCTCCTGAAGAGGTAAGTAATTGATTATACTGCTTCATTTTTATCTCTCTTTCTCAAAATGCGGAACTGTACCGCAAGAACTACCGCCAAAGCAACCAAAGCGATGAGGGCGGCAAGATAGATGTTTTCATTGGGAATAAAGGAAGTTGTACCGTCGTCGTTTAAAATAGTATCAGCGTTTTTAAGCACAGCCGCACCAATAGCAGGGCCTATAACACCGGGGATAAGAACCTGAGCTACTATGCGCAAGCCCTGGAACATGCCAGCCTTACCCTCGGGGGTATAATCGCGTATCAGTGCACCAAACACGGCCATTCCCGTAAGGTAGCCGCACATCATAAGCAGGGAGCCTATAAACACAAGTGCCGTGCTCTTAAAAAAGTAAAGAAGAATGTATCCTCCACCCAACATAATCAATGAAGGGATAACGGCGAAGGCAAAGCCTTTTTTATCGTACACTCTGCCGTATATTGCCGTTACTATGGCCGCAACGATTATGGCGGGGGCCATTATAAGCACGTAATTATCCATACCCAGAGATACGTTGTAGTAGAGTATGAGGTAGGGCATAAATATCTGTATAGAAATATTAAACACGGCAAAAGAAATAAGGGAAATGTAAAGAATGGGATTAGCCTTGATTACCGAAGGACGGAATCCGTAAAAGATATTTTTAAACCAGCTCTTATTCTCAGAAAGAGGATTCATCTCTTCCTTTATAAGGAAGATTCCCGCTATACCTATAACCAGCACCACACCGCCGATTATAAGGAATATGGCCGTCCATGAAGAGGATTTATTAAGATCAAAGGCCATAAATCCGCCGAATACCACAAGTATCGCCATAAGGGGCATCATGGAGTTTATACCCTCTGCCCTGCCTCTGTTGGTAGAGTCGGTGGAATCGGTAAGCCAGGCGTTAAAGGCGGCGTCGTTTGCGGTGGAGCCAAAGAATGTCATAACGCAGTCCATAACTATCACGAGGGTTATGCACAGTGCAGACACGGAAACAGCCATGGGGAACATAGCGCCTATAATATCGGCACGGATAAGAGCAAAGGCTCCTATGGTAATACCCCAAAGGATATATCCGCCGCAGATAAACAGTTTTCTCTTGCCTATTTTATCCGACAACGCCCCCATAAAAATGGTGGTAAGGGTTGCCGCTACGGCTGAGGCCGAAACCATCAGAGATATTTCGGAAGCAGAGGCCGCAAACATCTTATACATAAAGACGTTGAAGTACATATTCTCAACAACCCAGGCAACCTGCCCAATAAGGCTGAAGATAACAAGGGCGAACCAGAAGGAGGATTTCTTACTTTTCATAAAACACCTCATAAAAAGCAGTTTAAAATTTATTTTCCGTAGTAATCATACTTACAAAATGGACATTTGGGATAATCAAAGTCGTGAACCTTACCACACTTAGGGCATTTCTTTTGAGGAATATCCTCAACCTGAAGCTCTTCGTCCGAAAGGAAGAATTCAACTTTACCGCAGTCGGGACAGGAATAAATATCAACTTCCATAGCCCCCGATATAAGGTTGGGAAGGTCACCCAATATCCAGCCCGTCTGACCAAGCTGCAACTTTTCTCTTTTTATATATCTCATGGACGCATCGCATCTTAAACACTTAATATCTCTCACGGTGTTTACTCCCCAAGCATTATTCTTATTATCTCTTTATCGGTCTCACTCATACCTTCACGGGCAAGCTTACCGATGTTTCGCAGGGTATTTTCAACACCCTTGGTTATTATTCCGTCACCGCCGTAGAACTGGTGGCCCGACTTCATCATATCGTAGCCCATTATTCCCGCCTCAACGGCCATAGCTATCTTTGCCGCGCAGGAGGCCTTGGCTCCGTCGCAAATGGTGCCCGAGAGTATGGCTACCGAGTTCACAAGAGTGTGGGCTATCTCGTAATATCTGCCGCCCATAAGATAGCATATACCCGTAGCACAGCCGCAACCTGCACTTATGGCTCCGCAGTATGCGGACAGACAGCCTATACCTGTTTTTTGATGTATGGTTATAAGGTCGGATACTATAAGGGCACGGAGGGCAGTATCCTCGTCCACACCCATTTCACGGGCATATACCATAACGGGTACGCAGGCGGTAATACCCTGATTACCGCTACCCGAGATTATACATACGGGAAGCTCGCAGCCGCTCATTCTGGCATCTGACCCTGCGGCGGCATAAGCTCTCGCCTTATCTCGTACGGATACGTTACCGTCACCGTATATGGTCTTGCCTATGCAAGCGCCGTATTCCCCGCGAAGCCCCTCTTCAGCTATGGCCATATTCTGGGCTATCTGGGTACCAAGTATGGGGCGGAGCTGTTCAAGGTCAACCTCTTCGGCAAAGGCCACTATGTCCTTTACTGTCAGTAGTCCTCTGTCGGTGCGGGTGGGGTCAAAGTTCACCCTTTCCTCAAGATACTTCTTTGTAAAGGCCTCACCGTCCTTTTTTACAAGGGTAACGTTGGTATGGTTACCCATAATATGTACCTCTGCGGTATGAGAGCCAACGGTTCCCACCATTTCAAGGGCAAAGGGATAAACTGATTCAAGCTCGGACACCGTTATAGGACACTTTTCTCTGTATTCGGCTACCAGGGGTTGCTTTGAAGAGTCAAGGCAGGCAAGCACCTCAAGCTTCTTTTCGGGACGTGAGGATATTACTCCCGCGGCGATAGCAGCCTCTATGCCCGAAAGTCCACCAGTGGCGGGCACTATTACACTCTTTACGTTTTTGATAATATTACCGCTTAAGTGAGCTTCTATCCTTTCGGGATACTGACCCAAAACGTCGCTTAATATGGAGGCGGCATAGGCTATGGCAATAGGCTCGGTACATCCCATTGCAGACACCAGCTCCTCCTTTAGTATTGATAT
>JAZRLW010000048.1:0-6748 GCA_045647025.1 Eubacteriales bacterium | reverse complement strand
TTTTGGAGTTAAAGCCCATACGGGTAAGGTACATCTTCATCTGCTCGTAGGTGGTGTTCTGGGCTTCGTCAAGGATTATAAAGGAGTCGTCAAGGGTACGGCCTCTCATATAAGCGAGGGGAGCAACCTCGATGACGTTTTTCTCAAGGTAACGCTGATAGTTTTCCATGCCCAACATATCGTAAAGGGCATCGTAAAGAGGACGGAGATAGGGGTCAACCTTGTCCTGAAGGTCGCCGGGCAAAAAGCCCAGCTTTTCTCCCGCTTCTACGGCGGGACGGGTTATGATAATTCTGTTTATCTGCTTATTTCTTAAGGCCGTTACCGCCATTGCAGCCGCAAGGTATGTCTTACCCGTACCTGCGGGGCCTATGCCAAGGGTTATAGCGTGGTCGGATATGGCTTTTACGTAATTACGCTGACCTATTGTCTTGGGCTTTATGGGTCTGCCCTTTGCAGTAATACAGATGCAGTCGTTTCCTATTTCGTCAAGCAGGGATTCGTTGCCCTCTTCCACCATGGAAATAAAGTACGCAACGTTCTGCTTTGTTATGGTCTCACCCTTTTTTGCGTGACGCATAAGGGCTATAAGAACCTTTTCTGCCTTTGCGGTATTTTCTTCAGAGCCGGTCACTTTTATGCTACCCTCTCTGTTTACAACGCCAACAGAGAGAGAATTCTCTATTATTTTAACGTTTTCATCCAGATTACCGAAGAGATTACCGAGGATATCAATGTTGTCAAGAGGTATGATTCTGTCCATATACGACTGCCGTAAATCCTTTCGCGTTTCTTGTCTTTTACTTCGGAGAGGAAAGGTATATTTCCTGCTCCTTTGCTATATTTTTTATCACCGTGTAGGTGGCTGTCAGAGTGACGCCCTCCTCCGAGGTGATTATGTTTTCTTCTTTATTTTCTACTTCAAGGCCCGAAAAGCCTATTCGTTCCCTTTCTTCAAGCTGTTCACGAAGGTGAGTCAATGCTTCCTCTTGGGAAAACACCTTTTCAACCTCCGTCAGCTCATATCTGACGGTCTTTGTCATAGAAACAGGGAGAATTCTTCCTCCCGAAAGGGTAAGGGAGGATACGTCGCTTTCCTCGTGGAAAAACTCAAAATCCGAGTCTCTTTTTCCAAAGGTGAGCTTTACGCCCATAATATTGAGGGTATATACCCGTTCTTCTTCCCCAGAAAGAACCTGTTCTGTTGTCAGGTAGGGCTGGGTAAGGGTTATTGTTTGCCTTGTTCTTGCCAAGACAAGTGCAGATGCGTGTACTGTTCTGTAGCCTATACGCTTACTGTCAAGGACGCCCGTAACCAGCAGTTGACCCTCTTCCACGCCTTCACCTCTCACGGCGCAGGCCTCACCTTTGTAGGTTTCAAATCTTATTATCTGTCCGCTTTCTGCGGCCACTATATTGCAAGGGGTGGTAGCGTCAAGGGTAGGGGGGAGATTGCTTTCAATTACCCGTACCTCGGCGTAGCTTCCTTTTATGTTTACGTAGGCATAAGCTATGGATTCAAATTCTTCGAGAAGCTCCAGCTTGATTGTCTGAGGGTGTATTTTGTGAGCCAAGGCGCCCTTGTAAAGACCGTTTTCTTCAAGTACACGAAGAATATCCTCGTCGTATATAAGGTAATTGCCTTCGATTTTAATATCGAATATAAAAAAAGATGTGAATATCAGGAAAAACAGGGTAATTGCTATTCCAAAAAAGATTCCGTATCTGTGTTTGTATTTTGAAAGGAATATGGGAAGACCTCCCGAAGAGGTTCTTTCAATTTCTAATCCAAGCTCTTGGGCGATTTCTTTTAGGTTATCCTCTACAAAAAGCCACGCCCTGAAGGTAATTCCTCCCACAGTTGGGCGAATGGAGTAAATGGTGAGGGCTTCGTCGGCTACTCTGTTAAAAAACCTTTCAAAGTTGTCGCCTATGAGTCTGTACTCTCTGTATCCGAAAATACTGTCCTTGGTTACCACTTCAACTCCCTCCTAATCGGTAAAGTCGGCGGAAAATATATTCCCCGTAACTGTAAGGGAGCCTTCCTGCAGGTCTGAAAGAAGAAGTGCGCTTCCCATTATCCGCAGGTTGTAGCCTTTAAATTTCAGTTTTACTGTTTCGGAACGGTATTCAAGAATGCTTTCGCAAAAATCCACCCGCATCTTTTCTCTGCCCGTAAATTCCACAACGGGCAGATTAAGAATGGGTTTCTTTATTTCAGGTGAGCGCTTCAATCTCTTTCCCTCCGTAGGATTTTATTGGTATATATCAATAAATCCTATGTTTTATGGCGGGGAGATATGAGTTATTCTTCCGTGGAGGGGGCAAGAAAGTTAAGCACTCTGTTTACGTAGTTGTCCTCCTGCATAGCAAAGCCGCAGATGTGGGGTACGCCCTCGATTATCCAGATTTCGGCAGAGTTGTTCTTTACAGCTTCCTGATAAAGAGCTTCCGAAGCCGTTGTGGGGATAACCGCATCGTCCTTTGCGTGGATAAAGAAAAATCTTTTTCCTTCCGTTTTTGCAATTGCTGAAATGGGAGATGATGCTGAAAAGTCGCAGCCTGACAGTCCTTCCATCATACCCTTGATAGTGGAATCAAAGAGCCAAGCGGGGAGTCCTGTCCATATATGCAGATAGGTTTTGAGATATCCGTCAAGGTCGGTGTAAGAGCTATCGGCAATAACCGCCGAAACGTAGGGACTTTCGCACCCTGCCGTAATAGCTGCCGCGCCTCCAAAAGCCCAGCCTAATAGGGTTATTTCTGCGTCGGGATTCATTTGATGAACAAAATCCACTACCTCTAACAGCTCGTCCTTTTCCTCTGCACCAAAGGTGTAATACTTTCCTGCAGATTCGCCCGAGCCGGAATAGTCAAAAGTAACTATATCGTAGCCCTTATCAAGGAGATGCTTGTAAAAATAGATTCCGTCGTTTTCTGTGGATTCCCTTGAGCTTTCGTAGTTGTGGGAGATTATTATAACCTTACCTCCCATAACTTCTATATCTCCCGAGGCGGGAAGATACCACCCTTCAAGGGAATTGCCGCCTTCTGTGGGTACGGAAATGTATTCAAAATCCTCTATTCCCGCGTTTAAGGGGGAGCTTATAACTCCCGACCTCATGGGATCAATGGTATTTACCGCCGTGCCGTAGGCAATCAAAAACCAAACCGCTACCAGCAGTACTGCAAAAAATACTGAGGCAATGAAAAGGATCTTCTTTTTATCGGCGGGAGAGTATTTAGCCTTTTCCTTTTTAGGTAAAGGGCGTTTCTGCTTGGTTTTACTCGACATACTTATATTCTCTACTGTGAATTGATTAGAATTTTATCAGTTCGTTCTGGTCAAGAAGCTTTTCGCCCTTTTCCAGTAAGAGCTTTGCTGTGCTTTCCGCATCCTCAACCCTTATAATAACGTATGCCGCACCGTCTATGGTTCCCGTGAAGGCATACATATATTCTATGCCGATCTCTTTCTCAGTAAGGTGGATAAGAGATTCGGAAAGTCCGCCGGGAGTATCGCTTATTCTTATGGCGATAACCTGGGTAAGGGATACTGCAAATCCCGATTCCTTAAGAACCGATTCTGCTTTTGCGGTGTTGTCAACTATGAGACGGAGTATACCGTAATTGGAAGTGTCTGCCATTGATAAGGCTCTGATGTTAATACTGTTGTCTGCAAGGGTCTTTACTATCTTTGCAAGACGTCCCTGCTTGTTTTCCATAAATATGGAAATCTGTGTGATAGTCATAACTTTACCTCCAATTTATATTTTACGTCTGTCTTCTACGCGCTTTGCTTTGCCTTCGGAACGTTCTATTGTCTTAGGCTCTACAAGGCGAACCTTTACGGCGATGCCGAGGGTTGATTCTACTGCAGCCTTAACCTTACGCTCTGTTGCTTCGATATGCTTAATGGTATCGGAGAAGATTGCGGGATCCATTTCAACCAAAAGCTCCATAGTGTCAAGGTTATTTATTCTGTCAACGATGATCTTGTAATAGGGGGTAACGCCCTCTTTTATCTTAAGCAGTACGTCTTCTACCTGAGAGGGGAATACGTTTACACCTCTAATAATAAGCATATCGTCACTTCTGCCAATGGGCTTGGACATTCTTACGGTGGTTCTGCCGCAAGCACACTTTTCATGGGTAATGGTAGCTATATCGTGGGTTCTGTATCTGATAAGGGGGAGTGCTTCCTTTGAAAGACAGGTGAATACAAGTTCACCGGGCTGGCCGTCAGGCACGGGCATACCCGTATCGGGGTCGAGTATTTCGGGATAATAGTTGTCTTCCTGAACGTGCATACCTGCCTGGGCGGTACATTCACAAGCAACGCCGGGGCCTGCTATTTCTGAAAGACCGTAAATATCGTAGGCCTTGATTCCCAAAAGGCCTTCTATCTCTTTTCTCATTTCCTCGGTCCAGGGCTCTGCACCGAAAATACCTATCTTAAGGTTTGTATCTCCGGGCTTTATGCCGTTTTCATTGAGGGATTCTCCAAGATAGAGGGCATAGGAGGGGGTACAGCAAATAACGGAGGGCTTGAAGTCCTTAATTATGTTCATCTGTCTTGAGGTGTTACCCGTGGAGGCGGGGATTACCGCCGCGCCAAGCTTCTGGGCTCCGTCGTGCACTCCCAGACCGCCGGTGAAAAGACCGTAACCGTAGGATATGTGGAAGATATCTTCCTTTGATGCACCGATGGCTACAAGACCTCTTGCAACACACTCGGACCAGTTTTCAAGGTCGTTTCTGTTGTATGCAACAACGGTCTGCTTACCCGTGGTACCCGAAGAAGCGTGTACTCTTACAATGTCGGTCATGGGAACGGCCAACATACCGTAGGGGTAGTTATCTCTCAGGTCAGTCTTATAAGTAAAGGGGAGCTTTACTATATCGTCGATAGACTGTATATCGTCGGGAGTTACGCCCGCCTCGTCAAAACGCTGTTTGTAAAGGGGTACGTTTTTATATGCGTGAGCAACCAGCTTTTTGAGCTTTTCGGACTGTATTTTACGCATTTCCTCACGGGATAAGGTTTCTATTTTTTCGTTATAAAACATGGGTTTCATCTTCTTCCTATTATTTGCTTGCCATTCCCAGTTCAAAGGCTTTAAGGTTTATATCAATAAACGCGGGCTTAACGGTAGTTCTTATAGCGTTTTTAAAGCTTTCGGGATCAATTCCCAGATATCTTGCAGTTACGCCGAGAAGTGCCACGTTGGTAGCCTTTGAAGAGCCTGCCTGCTGGGCAAGGGCGAGAGCGTCGCAACCTACTACGGTCACACCCATATTCTGAAGCTTAGCGAGTATATCTTCGGGGTAACCCATAGCTCCCGTAACAACGGGCATGGGGTCTATCTGCTGGGTACTTGTGATTATGGTTCCGCCCTTTTTAAGATAGGGGAGCCATCTTGCGGCCTCAAGCTGCTCAAAGCTTATTACGATGTCGGCTACACCCTTGTCGGAAATGGGAGCGTCAACCTTTTCGCCGTATCTGACGTAAGTAACAACCGAGCCTCCGCGCTGGGACATACCGTGTACTTCGGATATTTTTACGTCATAGCCTTCGCTTATAAGTACGTTACCAAGGAGTCTTGAAGCCAGAAGGGTACCCTGGCCGCCAACTCCCACGATAAGAATTGTCTTTACATTTTCGTTCATTAGTTTTCTCCTCCGATGGCGTTGAATTTGCACAGACTTGCACAGAGTCCGCATCCTACGCAAAGGGTAGGATTGATGTGAGCCTTGCCGTCCTTCATGGAAATACAGGGACAGCCTATCTTCATACAAGCCTTACAGCTCTTACACTTATCTCTGTCGATAACCATGGCGGGCTTTATCTTTGCAGACTTGAGAAGAATGCAAGGACGACGGCAGATGATTACGGTGGGCTCGTCTCTGTCAAAAGCATCTTCGAGGAGCTTCTGGGTGCTTTCGGTATCGTAGGGGTCAGTAACGAATACGTTCTTAATACCTACAGCGTGGCAAAGAGCCTCAACGTCTACCGAGGTGGTCATATCACCCTTAAGGGTAACACCTGTGGTGGGGTTCTGCTGATGACCTGTCATGCCGGTTATGGAGTTGTCAAGGATAAGAACGACGGAGTTGGAGTTGTTATATGCAATATTGATAAGGCCGGTAATACCGGAATGAATAAAGGTACTGTCACCGATAACCGCAACTGCGCGCTGCTTTCCGCCGCGAGCCTTGTTATAACCGTGGAGACCAGATACGGAGAAGCCCATACATACGGTAGTGTCCATGGCATTAAGGGGAGCTGCGGAGCCGAGAGCGTAACAACCGATGTCGCCGTTTACAAAGACCTTCATCTTTGCAAGAGTATAGAAAATACCTCTGTGGGGACATCCGGGGCAGAGTACGGGAGGACGTACGGGAACTGCTTCGGGGAAGGTTGCAGATTCAAGCTCTTTGCCGAGAATAGCCTTTGCGATTATCTCTGCTGAAAGTTCGCCAAGAAGGGAGAATACTTCCTTGCCTGTAACGTTAAGGTTAAGAGACTTGCAGGCGGTTTCGATGAAGGGGTCGAGTTCTTCTACAACGTATACCTTCTTGTGCTTTTCGCAGAATTCCTTAAGAAGGTTTGCGGGAAGGGGATATGTAACGCCAAGCTTAAGATAAGAAACCTTATCGCCCAGAGCTTCCTTTGCGTACTGGTAAGCAATACCGGATGTAATAACGCCTATTTCGGAGTCGTTGTATTCAGTCTTGTTAAGGTCGC
>JAZRLW010000047.1:0-3335 GCA_045647025.1 Eubacteriales bacterium | reverse complement strand
ATGGCTATTGCACCGATTTTATGCAGGGCTATCATCAGATACCAGAACTGATATCTGCGCTTAAGCATAAGCATAACTGTGTCGCCCTTTTTAACGCCTGCAGACATGAAATAATTGGCCGCTTTGTTTGAAAGACGGGATATATCACCGAAGGTAAATTCCTTCTTTTCGCCCTTGTCATTGCACCAAAGAAGTGCCTTCTGGTCGGGCGAAAGGCGGGCATATTCGTCGATTATATCAAGACCGTAGTTAAAGTTTTCGGGTACGCGGATCTCAAAGCGTTTTGCGAAATCCTTATATGAGGTGTACTCCGTGTCTATAAATCTGTTTAATAAATTCAAAATATTTTTCTCCTCAAATGGTAACTACCAGGATTTTAGCTGTTTTATCATTCAAGGCCTTCATGCCATGGGGGTTGGTGGAGTCGAAGTAGAGAGAATCGCCCTCTTCAATAATAAGCTCTTTATCGCCTATTTTGCAGAGGTAACTGCCCTCAAGACAGTAGTGATATTCCTGTCCGAGATGAGCATTAACGGAAACGTCGGGATTACTGTTAGGCTCGACGTATACCATAAGAGGCTCTACCTTTCTGGTGGAAAAATTGAAAGCCAGGTTTTCGTACTTGTAGGCATTGTTTCTTTCCACAGAAACGCCTCTTCCCTTTTTGACGAGGGAGTAGGTTTTGAGCTTTGCTTTTTCTCCGGTAAGGAGTTCAGTCATGGAAATATTGAGAATGGTACATGCTTCCAAAAGCACGCTGACGGGAATCATGGTATCTCCATCCTCAAGAGCTCTGTATTCGGCTTCGGTTATATTCATGGCTTTGGCCATATCATAAACCGATACGTCGGACAATAAACGTATCCCACGCAATCTTTCAGCGATTTCGGAATTCTTTATTGCCACAGTACACACCTTCCTTCTGAAAAATCTGAATTAGTCGTTGTATCCGTATCCAAGTTCAAGAGCCTGGATATTTTTTTCTACCATATCTGCCTTCTTCGCGGGAACGGCTTTTCTTATGGCGGCAACTACCTCGTCAACGGTAGCAACTCCGGTCTTCTTTACAAAATAGCCCAGAGCTATGATGTTTGCAAGACCGTTAAGGCCGTTTTCCTTAGCTATTTTGGTAGCAGGGATGGGACAGAGGGTTATGTCGGTTCTGTCAGTAGTTGCAGTAATGAGGAAGTTATCGTAAATAACGGTTCCCTGGGGAGCAACAGCACCAATAAACTTAAGGAAAGAGGGGGTATTAAGAGCAAAAAGCTGCTGGGGCTCGGTTACGAGAGGGGATGCGATGGGGTTTGCATCTATACAAACGGAACAGTTGGACGTACCGCCTCTCATTTCAGGGCCGTAGGAAGGAAGAAGGGATACTTCGTTATTCTGTATCATACCGGTGTAGGCCATTATCTTTGCGGCAAACTGAATGCCCTGGCCGCCAAATCCGGCAAAAAGCATATTGTAAGACATTACTTCTCCTCCTCTGTTTTATCTTTGTAAACGCCGAGAGGATAATAAGGCATCATGTTTTCCTTCATCCATGTAAAGGCATCTCTGGGGGTAAGACCCCAGTTTGTGGGACAGGTAGAAAGAACTTCAATTATGGAGAAGCCCTTCTTATCTATCTGGGTCTGAAAAGCCTTTTTAATGGCTCTCTTTGCGTTGTTGATATTCTTTGTATCGTGAACGCTGACTCTTTCAGCATAGGCAACGCCGTCGAGAGTGGAGAGCATTTCGCTTACTCTGATGGGGTAACCTGCGGAGTTTACGTCACGGCCGTAGGGAGTTGTCTGGGTTATCTGGCCGGGAAGGGTGGTGGGAGCCATCTGACCGCCGGTCATACCGTAAATAGCGTTGTTGATGAAGATAATGGTGATGTTTTCACCTCTGGTTGCGGCGTGTACGGTTTCTGCTGTACCGATTGCGGCAAGGTCACCGTCGCCCTGATAGGTGAATACAACGTTTTCGGGAAGAGCTCTTTTGATACCGGTAGCTACGGCGGGAGCTCTACCGTGAGCTGCTTCTACCATATCACAGGAGAAGTAGTCGTAAGCCATAACGGAGCATCCTACGGGGGCAACACCAACGGTGTTACCGAGAACGCCAAGCTCTTCAAGGGATTCTGCAACCAATCTGTGGATTATACCGTGAGCACAGCCGGGGCAGTAGTGGAAGGGAACGTCAGTAAGACCTTCGGTCTTTTTGAATACGTATGCCATATTATTCTGCCTCCTTTGCTGTTTTAGCTATATAATCGTAAACTTCCTTGGGAGTGGGGATAATACCGCCTACGCGGTTAACCAGCTCTACGGGCTTTTTACATTCAACGGCCAGCTTGACGTCATCCATCATCTGACCCATATTCATCTCAACGGAGATTATCTTTTTAACGTTGGGGTTGTCCTTTATCTTTTCAAAGGCCTTTACAGGGAAGGGATAAAGGGTCTGAGGTCTTATAAGACCAACCTTGATGCCTTCTGCTCTTGCCTTTTCAATAGCACTCTTTGCAATACGGGATGCAACACCGAAAGCGGTAACGATGATTTCTGCATCTTCGGTGAGGTATTCTTCCCAAGCCTGCTCTTCAGCGCAGAGCTTTGCGTATCTCTCAAATCTTTCGAAGTTTGTTCTTTCAAGATCCTCGGGCTTAAGATAGAGAGAGTTAACGATATTATGCTTTCTCTGGTTCTTGTGACCGTTGGTAGCCCAGGGCTTTTCAACGGGAACGTACTCGGACGCATCGGGGAACTCAACGGGTTCCATCATCTGACCAAGGGTACCGTCTGCCAGGATCATAGCGGGCATTCTGTACTTTTCTGCAAGTTCAAAGCCCTTGCCAACAAATGCTACCATTTCGGTAACTGTTGCGGGAGCAAGAACTATAAGGTGGAAGTCGCCGTGACCGGGAGCCTTTGTTGCCTGGTTGTAGTCGGACTGGGAGGGCTGAATACCGCCAAGACCGGGGCCGCCTCTCTGAATATTAAGAATAAGGCAGGGGAGGTCGGAACCTGCTATGTAGGATATACCTTCGCTCTTAAGGGATATGCCGGGAGAAGAAGAAGAGGTCATTGCTCTAACGCCTGCAGCAGCCGCGCCGAGAACCATATTTATGGCTGCAATTTCACTCTCTGCCTGAAGGAAGGTTCCACCGATTTTAGGCATCTTCTTTGCCATATAGGCGGATATTTCGGTTTGAGGAGTTATGGGGTAACCGAAAAAGTGGCTACAGCCGGCTCTTATAGCAGCTTCGGCAATGGCTTCGTTACCCTTCATTAATACTTTTTCCATATATGAAGTTCATTCCTTTCACAATAACTGACCTGGCCTTATAT
>JAZRLW010000046.1:0-2169 GCA_045647025.1 Eubacteriales bacterium | reverse complement strand
CCGTGAAACATAGAGCCCCAACATTGGGCACTAATGGTGGGTCTTGAGGTGGTCATGTTATAGGTTATGGCGCCGTCTGCCATTATTCTGTCCATGGCAGGAGTGGGGGTCTTATTAAAGAAATTACCCGCTCCGTCAACGCCAATTATATAGACTCGCTTATACATCATATTTTCACCTTATTTGCAAAAAGGGGACGCTAAAAACATAGCGTCCCTTATTTTTATTATTAGTCGATAGCAGCCTGTTCTCTGATAGCACAGATGGTTCTGATAACCTCTACAGCCTCGTCAAGCTTAATAAGGTAAGGCTTGCCGTTTCTGATTTCGTCGTAGATAGCGCCCCAAGTCTGGTCGAGTCTTTCGTCCTTTCTTGCGGGGATCTCTTCTTCGATCCATTCGATTTCGGGAGGAGCACCGAAGCCGCCCATGGGAGTGCCTGCATCGGGAGCCTTCTTGGGAATTACAACGCCGGGCTTAACGTACTTGAGAGACAAGGTCTTGCCCTTATCGATAAGAGCACCTCTGTTACCGTAAACTATGTACTGAGGAGTATCGAGAGCTGCAGCGCAAACAATTTCCATATTAACGATACGGTTATTGATACCCTTGAAGCTTACGTTGATAACGTCTTCGCAGTCGCCGGAAGCGTTGATCTGTCTGGTCTGAGCCATCATATCCTTGTAGTGGTCGCCGCAGAATCTGAGAGCGTGGTCAACGATATGGGGACCCCAGTTAAGAAGCTGACCGCCACCGAATTCGCTGATGGTCTGCCAGTCGTTACGAACCTGGAAGCTGTTTCTGGTGAGTTTAACCTCATAAATATCGCCGAGAATACCGGAATCAATGATCTCGTTTATCTGGGTGAACTTGCCTTCCCAACGACGGTTGTGTCTGATGAAAAGACGGGGGTAGCTTGCGCCAAGACGAGCCAGCTCTTCAGCCTCTTCGGCTTCCATACTCATGGGCTTTTCGAGGAAAACGTTCTTTCCTGCAAGAAGAGCCTTCTTTGCATGAGCGTAGTGGTCGCAGGAACGGGTTGCGATGTCAACGAGCTCTACTTCAGGGTCGTTGATAAGGTCGTCCATGTTTTCGTAAGCCTTGCAGCCGAACTGCTCTGCAACTTCGTTGCGTCTTTCCTCAATAAGGTCGCAAACTGCTACTATTTTATACATATCCTCTTTACCGGCAAGCTCTTTAAGGTGCATACCTCTACCTGCACGGCCAAGACCGATTATACCAAGTTTGATAGGTTCCATATTGAACAAAACTCCTTTACGGTGTATTTATATACACATAAAGTATATCAAATGATTTTGCATTTGTCAAGCATTTCCACCACATAAACGGTAACTTAACAATTTTATCACTTTCCCAAGGAAAACCTTTGGGCGTAGCCACATCTTTTACATAGATCCTCTACGGCTCTTCGGCAGCTGAATCCCTCAAAAATGGCTTTTGCGCGGGGCGAGGAAAGTATCTCCGAAAAACTCTGATTAAAGACGTTACCGAGGGCTATTGTTCCTTCACTGTCAAGACAGCAGGGCACAACGGTGCCGTCGCAAAGAATACCGCAATGGTCACGAAGGCCATAACAGAACACCTCGTCACCCTGCAATTCAGCCTGGGTATCGGGCCACTCAAAGCGGTCGCCCCATTCAAGATGAAGCTTGTTGCGGATGCGGATGCCTCTGGTATTCTCTGACCAGTCGCCCTCGATTTTCTCTTTTAAAAACTCAAGCACCTTATCATTGAGCCCACCGTCTACTCCTCTGTTCCAGAGCCTTAAAACAACGATTATTCCGCTATCTGAAGCAGCGCGGGCAAACTCCGCCACCCCGGTCATATAGCCTTCAAAATCGGCATTTTCACCCTCAAAGCTATGTACAGATATACTGACCTTATGGGGTCTTGCGGCAATAAGGGCCTCTCCCCTCTTTAGCAAAAGAGTACCGTTGGTGGTTATTACAGACTTAAAGCCCCTTTGGGTCGCCATACCTATAAACTTTGGCAAAAGCGAATGAGAAAGGGGCTCGCCCATAAGGTGATAATAGACGTACTCCGTATGCCCCGTAAGAGACGTGAGGATATGAGAAAACTCATCCTCACTCATCTGTTTTGGCGGCCTTGAATGACCGTGACAGAAGGAGCAGTGCATATTGCATATATT
>JAZRLW010000045.1:0-2132 GCA_045647025.1 Eubacteriales bacterium | reverse complement strand
AAGAGCCTATCAGACTGCCATGCACCTCAGCGAGAAAATAGGAATAGAGCCCGAGCAGAAGGATATGCTCAGGGAGTTTAATAACGGACTTCTTGCAGGCATGGATAAAAAGCTGGGCAGAGAAATGTATCCTTCCGTGGACGTTCCCCCTCACGCCTCCGTTTACGAGCAGGAGTCAGCCCTTGAGTATAGATTCAGGGCAGAGTATATTCTTTCCGAAATTCTGTCGGAAAATCCCATGGATTCCACTGTTGCAATAGTTTCGCACGGCGGTTTTATAGGTCGCCTTTACAGAGCTTTTCTCCGCCTTCCCGAGAATGCGGGGATAATGTTCCCCACAGGCTTTACCGCCTTCCACGAGTGGACGGTTACGGAGAAGAGAAGGGTGGTAAACTACGCAAATCTTCATGAACACATAAAGGGAATCGAGTGATATGAAAACCCTGTATATATCGGACCTTGACGGTACGCTGCTCAATGCCGATGCCGAGCTTTCCCCTTATACGCGAGAGGTTATAAAGGCCTTTTCTTCAAAAGGCGGATATTTTACCGCCGCAACGGCAAGAACCAGAGAGACCGTCAGGTTTATACTTGCCGATTCGGGTATAAACGTTCCTGCCGTGGTTATGAATGGGGTAATGTGTTATGACCTGGGTAAAGACGAACTTATTATGGCTAACTACATCTCTCCTTCCGCGGCTTCGGTTATTGCTGAAGTGGAGGACAGGTACGGTCTTTCCGGATTTTTGTACCTTTTGAAGGACGGCCGTCTTGTGATTTCTTACAAGCGTCTGGAAAGCAAAACCTCTCAGGCTTTTGTTGAGGAGAGAGTGCGAAAATACAATAAAAAATTCACCAAGGTGGAGGACTTTGCAACCGAGGACGTAGTGTCTTTCTGTGCTGTAGAGCCCCGTGAAATCCTTGATCCTGCTGCGGAAATACTGCAAAACTGTCCTGACCTTAACGTAGCCTATCACCGTGACGTATACGATACGGGACTTTGGTATCTTGACGTCTGCGCAAAGGGTGTTTCAAAGAAATCTGCAGTTGAAGCGATTCGTAAAAAATACGGATTTGATAGGGTAGTGGCCTTTGGTGACAACCATAACGATTTGCCTCTTTTTGAGGCAGCTGACGAGTGCTACGCTGTCGGAAACGCGGTAGAAAGCCTTAAATCCGTTGCCACGGGTGTAATAGGGGAGAATACCAAGGACGGTGTTGCAAAATGGATAGAAAAGAATCTTTTATAGGGAGATACAGGAGTGAAAAAAGTTGTTTCTGTTTCCGCCGTTAGTTTGTTTTATCTCCTTACCGCCGTCTGTATAGGTGCATACGTTTTCTTTTCTCTCAGCGTGGATAGACTTACTCCCATAGCACGGCTTTTGCTTTTATGTGGAGGAGCTTTGTTTCTTTACTTTGGTAGTCTGATTTTTGCAAAAGCTCTTCGTCCAAAGGATGGGGAATTTATTATGGAGATGGCCTTTTGGGCAATCTTCGGACTGTATCTGGTCTTGCTTGTGACATTTACTCTTCTTGATGGATATTTCGGAAGGGGAAACTATACCCTTATTTTCTTTGCCCCCGAAGAAATGACGGGAATGTATACCTCTACTTCTATTAATCTCATTCCATTTAAGAACATATTCAAGTTTATATCGAGATTTTTTCAGGGTAGGCTCAGCTCCAGATTTTTCTTTACCAACGTTCTTGGTAATTTGGCGGCATTTATGCCATTTGCCCTTTTCGTTCCGTTGCTTATGAAAAGGCTTTCAAGATTCCTTTTATTCGCCTTGTTTACGGCAGGCTGTATAGTTGCCGTAGAGGTTACGCAAATAATACTTCTTACGGGATTTTGCGATATTGACGACCTCATTCTCAACCTTGGCGGTGCGTGTATTGCTTACGGAATATTGCATATACCACTGATAAGGAAAGCTATTCAAAAAGTGACTTTCCTCGAATATTGATAAAAAAAACGACAAGCATCTGCTTGTCGTTTTTTTGGAGCGGGTGATGGGAATCGAACCCACGCGACCAGCTTGGAAGGCTGGGGTTCTACCATTGAACTACACCCGCATATTCTACGTCACTAACCGCTGACTTTTGATATTATAGCAAAGTTTTTCTTTTTT
>JAZRLW010000044.1:0-2584 GCA_045647025.1 Eubacteriales bacterium | reverse complement strand
GGTATTCCGAGATGCTTATCTGGGAGGTTCTTGTTTCACCGCCGTTTCTCATGGCATCGTAGAAGTCCTTGAAGGGAATGGTCTGGCCAAGATCGTCGGGGTATTCTTTATCGTCAAGGGTGTAATGGAAGCATATATAATTTATGTTTCTGTTTTCAAGATGTTCCTTTGAAAGGTCTGCTGTGGAGCAGCAGCTTAAGATGTAGTTTGTCATATCGTATCTCCGCATAAAGTATTGGGTAGGCCGCACGTGTTCGGCCTACCCGTATATCATACCCCTTTTGGGCGGAAAAATCAACCTACTCTTAAGGTTTGCAACTCTACGAATAAAAAAGAAGGAGTAGAGTTGTTTTTACCAACTCTACTCACAGTAGAATCATGTGAATTTTGGCTTAATTACTGCTTTTTTCGACCTTTAAACCTAAAGCTCAGGAACGCTATGACCTCGGCGGGAATGAGAACGAAAATCAACTGCCAGAAGTTATAGGGGAGGAAAATAATATAGAGAAGAAGGAAAATAGAGCCCACCAGAAGCATGGTGAGTATGTCGTTTCTCATCTCTACCTTCCAGATAGAGTTAAGCACAAGCAAGGTCAGCAGGAACACGGGCAAGGCGGCCACAAATACGAGAGGGATGGGCTTTATTGCTATCCAGAGAATTACAAACACAAGGATTGCCAGGGTGAGTATTCCTATACCCGCAATGGCGGTGATAAGCTTTGCGTTATACTTTTTGCGTCCCGTATCGCCTATTGGCTCGGGCTGCCACTGATCGTGGGGGGAGATAAGGTAATCCACCGTCACACCGAATATATCGGCTATGGCCTTTACCACCGTAACGTCGGGGATGGCCTCGGCGCGTTCCCATTTGGAAACAGACTTGTCCGAATAATTCAGCTTCTCTGCCAATTCAAGCTGGGTCATACCCGCTTTTGTGCGAAGGTCTATTAAGTTACTTGCAAAGTATATTCGCAAATCCTCCATGGGAGCGTCCTCCTTTACCGATTCAATATATGTATATTATAATATTTTTTCGTCCAAATTGCAATGGCTTTTCTTAAAATTTCAATTAATCTTCTATTAATTAATACATCTTTTTTCGACAAAAAAGAATTTTAATCCGAAAAATATCCGCGTAATATATTCTGCACAAAATTGGATTCGAGCCGAATAACTTTTGCACAAAATTGGATTCGATCCGAAAAATATCCGCCGCATTCCGCGGCGGATATTTCTTCGCATGCAAATTTATTTGCAAACAAATAAATTTGCTTTTATTCTCCTATGATCTGAACTTCGCAAACTCTTTCTCTTTCTCTTACCTGGTCCCAGTCAATGAAGTAAACAAAGCCGAAATCGCCAAGAGAGAGGTTGCCTTCGTTAAGAACGATGGTCTCGCTTCTGCCGAAGATGGAGGAGCGGAGATGAGCATCGGTGTTAAGGCTGCCCTTGGGCTCTTCATCGGGGAAGGTGAGAGCAAATTCAATGTGCTTGGGGCCGGGATGATGATACTGACCCTCAGTTCTGCAGGTGGGGAATATTCTCTCCATAGCTTCGATAAGGTCTACCTGAAGGAATTCTCTACCGAAGTAGTTGGTGTCGTGGGAGCATTCCTGAATCATTACAGAACAGGTGGTGTGATGAGAGTAAACAACACAGATACCGTTCTTGATGCCGGATTCTTCAACGATCTTTTTAACGTCGTCGGTAACGTTGTGGAAGCAGGGCATATGGTCCCTGGACTGAAGTTTAATAGTGCCTCTGTAAACTGCCATTTTAATTATCTCCTTTGAAATTGATTTTATAGTAAGTTATTTGCTATTTCTGTTATCGTAGGCTTCGCGGAGAGCGGTGAGCATTTCCCAAACCATAGCGGCGGGATCTGCAGCCTTGATGATACCGCTGGTGGAGCCGGTAGCTTCGGCACCTGCGGCAATAACGTTGTAAACGTCCTGACCGTTGGAAATGCCTGCGCCCTGAAGTACCATGATTTCGGGGTTTATGGCCTTAACGGCGGCGATGGTGTCGAGAACGTAGTCCATATCGCTGGTCTGGCCGGTGCCTATAAGGGCGGTGGGCTCTGCAACGATAATGTTGGGCTCAAGAGCCGCAACTGCCTTGATCTCCTCAAGAGTGTCGGTGCACACGATGGTTGCAAGACCTATCTCGTCGGCTCTCTTTATGGTAGCGGCGAGGGTTTCAAGGTCAAGCTTCTTTTCGGCGTGGTTGAGCATAACGCCCTCTGCGCCTGCGGCCTTTACAGCCTCGGGAAGCACGGAGCCAAGACCTCTGCCGGGCTCAAGAGCGTCCATATGCTGTGCATAAACGTGAACGCGCTCGGTGTTCTCAGCAAGCAGGCGGATGTCTGCGTACTGGGGGGTGATGATCACGTCAAGGTCATACTTGTCGGCGATCTTGTCCACTGCTTTTGCGAGCTTCAGCATTCTCTCGCCCCACATGAAGCACTTGGGGCCGATTTCGAAATACGGAGCTCTGATTTTGTAATTCTTGTACATATCTATCTCCTTGGGAAATAAAATTTGTTTATACGTTCAAGGTGGCGTCGGTGCGCTCGTAGCGCGCG
>JAZRLW010000043.1:0-1677 GCA_045647025.1 Eubacteriales bacterium | reverse complement strand
AATGAAAAAGAGAGATATATTTCTTATTATTCTGAGATGCGTGATTGCACTTACCTTGTTTGCTGTTGCAATTATATATTACGATGAGCTTTCAAATCTTGACGTGCGCGCCCTTGCTGACGTGACTGATAAGCTTCCTGTGCTGATAGCAATGATTCTTGCTGTTTATATTATTAAAGCACTTGTTTTTGTTGTTCCTGCATCCGTTGTGTACGTAGCTGTTGGTGCGATAATGAACCCCGTGCTTGCAGTATTCGTAAATCTTACGGGTATATTCATTGAGGTAAGCGTTACATATTTTCTCGGAAGGTTCCTCGGAAAGGATGCGGTTTATAAATTGCTCTCAAAGAAGGAAACGGGCAGAAAGCTTCTTGCAAAGGATATTCAGAGTAAGGCTTCCGTTCTTGTTTCTATAAGAGCTATCCCTGCGTTTCCAATCGATTTTGTAAGTCTGTTCTATGGTGCATCGGGCTGTAAGTATCTTAAATATGCCGTGCTTTCCGTAGCAGGCATTGCCTGGCGAGTAATTCTCTTTACGCTTCTCGGTGATGCAATATTCAAGTGGATTCCTCTTGATAAAATTATTCTTATTGCAATTTGCTGTATTCCCGTAGGTGTTGTGTATTATCTTATCAAGAAGTTCAGAATAGAGCCCCGCAAGGCTAAGAAAAATGAAGCAGACGGAAGTGAATAATATGAAAATGACAGTTATCGGTGGCGGCGGCGTGAGATCAATGTTTCTTGCCCGCTCAATTGCCTCAAGGGCTGATGCTCTCGGTATAAAAGAGCTTGTCTTTATGGATAATGATGAGTTGAAGCTTGATATTTTCGGCTCAATGGCAAGAAAAATATCTGCCCTTATAGCGCCTTCCTTGAAGTTTTCTTTAACAACCGATGTATTTGAAGCCGTTAAGGATGCGGATTACGTTATTACTACAATCCGTGTCGGCGGAGATTCAATGAGGGTAAGGGATGAAAGAATTGCCCTTAATCTCGGTGTTCTCGGGCAGGAAACCACGGGTGCTGCAGGCTTCAGCTTTGCGATGAGAAGCATACCTGCACTCCTGTCTTACTGTGAGATAATAAAAAAATTCGCAAAGCCCGACGTAAAGATGTTTAACTTTACAAATCCTGCAGGTCTTGTTTCGCAGGCATTGAGTGACAAGGGTTATGACTTTACATACGGTATCTGCGATGCACCGAGTGGAATGCTTCATTCCTTTGCGGAATTATTAGGTGTTTCATCAGACAGGGTGTATGGCGATATATACGGACTCAATCATCTTTCGTTTTTTAATAGCATTACTCTTGACGGAAAAAACGTCCTTGATGAAATTATCTGTAATGACAGAGCCTATTCGGAAACCGATATGAGATATTTCAGTAAGGATATGCTTCTGGAAAGAAAATTCGTTCCCAATGAATATCTTTACTATTTTTTCAGCCGTGAAAGAGCAGTTGCCAATATTCTGTCTGCTGAAAAGACAAGGGGAGAGCAGATAGAGGAAATCAATGCTCTGATGATTGAGGAATTGTCTCATATTGATATTGATAAGGATTTTGATAAGGCACTTTCTGTTTTTGAAAAATATTACGGTATGCGTGAAAACTCCTATATGGCAAGCGAAACGGGAGTAAGAAGGCAGAAGCAATGGCATTTTGATCCCTTTGCCCCTG
>JAZRLW010000042.1:0-1989 GCA_045647025.1 Eubacteriales bacterium | reverse complement strand
GGGAGGGGTTGCGTGTATTACTTATGTCTCCATGTGCTTGAGGAGAAGAGAGCGAGAATGGGGAAGATCTCCAGTCGTCCTGCCAGCATATCGAAGATGAGTACCAGCTTTGAAAGAATACTGTAATCGCCGAAGTTACATCCCGGACCTACACCGTCAAGACCTACGCCGATGTTGTTAAAGCATGCAATAACTGCGGAGAGGTTTGTGGTCACCGAGAAGTCGTCCAACGACACTACAAGAAAGCTTGCTACGATTATGGTAACGTATGCGGCAAGGTAGGCGTTTGTGGTGTCCAGCACCCTTTCGCTTATTATCTTATCGTTAGAGCGTACAACCAGCACCTTGTTGGGGTGGATTATACGTTGAATATTTCTCTTAAGGCTCTTAATAAGAATGAGCACTCTGGTCATTTTAAGGCCGCCCGCCGTACCGCCCGCACATCCGCCCGTTATCATAAGGAAGAGGAGGATGGCCTTTGAGAAGGCAGGCCAGAGGTTAAAGTCGGTAGTGGTGTAGCCTGTGGTGGTTATAATACTTGAAACCTGGAAGGCGGAGTGGAGTATGCTCTCACCCACCGAGCTGTAAATTTTATAAATATTGAGGGCTATGAGCAGGATACTAGCTCCTACTACTCCCAAATAAAGCTTGAGTTCTTCATCCTTGAGTACCGCTTTAAACTGACGGAGAATTATGAAGAAGTAGCAGCTGAAGTTTATACCCGCAAGGAACATAAATACTGCCGTGACTACCTGAATATATACCGAGTAATCGGCAATGCTTGTGTTGCTTATGCTCAGGCCTCCCGTACCCACCGTGCCGAACATGGTGCAGAGGGCATCAAAGAGGGGCATACCTCCAAAGAGAAGGAATATGAGGTTGAGTATGGATAAGCCTATATATATGAGGTAAAGGATAATGGCGGTGGTTCTCATTCTGGGAACCAGCTTGCCAACGTCGGGGCCGGGGGATTCGGCGCGGAGAAGGTGCATGGTAAAGCCACCCTCCTTGCCCGAGCTTGAGGTGAGGGCTAAAAGGAATACAAGAACTCCCATGCCGCCTAACCAATGGGCGAAGCTACGCCAGTAAAGAATACCCTTGGGGAGAATCTCCACGTCGGAAATTACGGTTGCGCCCGTGGTTGAAAATCCCGATACCGTTTCAAAAAGAGCGTCAATAAAGTTAGGTATGGCGCCCGAAATAACAAAGGGCAGACAGCCCACTATACTCAGCACTATCCAGCTTAGTGTAACGCAGACGAAGCCTTCTTTTGCCTGAAAGAGCTTTGGAGCTCCTTTGCAGAGCAAAAACAGGGGGATTTCCACTATAAGGGAGATCAATATTGTTATCAAAAATCCCTTAAAGGAGTTGGTTTCACCCAAAAACAGGCTTATAAAAAGGGGCGGCAGCATGAAAAGGGTTTCAATTGCCATTGTAAGGGCCATAACTCGACCCATCATTTTATAGTTCATACCGTTAAACCTATTTGCCTTTACGCAAAAATATCGTTTATGTTCTGGAGAAGACCACGTTTACCCGTAACTGCCACTATGGTGTCGCCCTTGACAAAGACCGAGTTACCGTTGGCAATTTCGATGTTTGCGCCGTGGGTGATGCAGGCAAGGAGCACCCCTTCCTTGAGCTTAAGCTCCTTGAGGGGGACGCCGCAATTAAGGGTGCCGCTGTTTACGCGGAATTCCTCCGCCTCGACCTGACCGTCGGCAATAGCGTGGACGGAGATTGCCGCACCGCTCTGGTTTTTCATGGCACGGACGTATCTCACTATGGTGTTACATGACAGCTCTCTGGGACATACCACGCTACCCAAAGCGAGGGAGTCGATTATATGCTGATTTTCTATACGGCTGAGCTTTGTGATTACCTGAGGTACTCCCTGATTTTGGCCGTAAAGGGAAACTATCATATTAAGCTCGTCCATACCCGTGAGGGTTACAAGGGCATCGCATTTTGCAAGGCCCTCGGCGGCCA
>JAZRLW010000041.1:0-4510 GCA_045647025.1 Eubacteriales bacterium | reverse complement strand
TTTCGGCAATTGAAAGTCCAAGTCCCGAGCCCTCGGTGTTTCTTGAGTTGTCGGCGCGTACAAATCTTTCAAGGAGTTCATCCTCCGAAATGTTAAGCTGATATTTTGAAATGTTTTTGAAAGTTATCTTTGCTTTGTCTTCACAGTCTTCAAGGCTTACGTAAACTCTCGTACCCGTATGGGCGTATTTGCAGATATTATTCATAAGATTATCAAAGATGCGCCACATAAGATTTCCGTCACCCATAAAGTAAAGAGGATATTCAGGTTTAGTGAGGATAAGCTCAAGTCCGGCTTCTTTTATCCTTGTTTCATATTCTCCGAGGACCTGCCCGAGAATCACTCCTCCTTCAATGGTGGAAAGCTCTACGGCAATATTTCCCGTTGATGCCTTTGAAGCTTCAACAAGGTCGGAAATAAGCTTTTTAAGCCTTGCGCCCTGACGTTCAAGAACTTCAAGATATTCTTTTGACTTTTTGCTTTCCGGCTCTTCCTTTTTAAGAAGGTCAACGTAGTTAATTATGGAGGTAAGAGGGGTCTTTACGTCGTGGGAAACGTTGGTGATAAGCTCGGTTTTGAGCCTTTCGCTCTTCATCCTCTCCTCAACGGCAAGGCTTATGCTTTGGTTTATCATATTAAGGTCGGCAGCAACCTTCAAATAATCTCCCGTAAGGCCGAAGGTCTCGGTCTTTTTGTCAAGATTGCCCTTTGCCAGAGCATCGGCGCCCTTGCGGACGTGCTTAAGCTGAATAGCTCCCCAAAGAACAAGGCAAAAGATAAGAAGGCAGGAGAAAAAGGCCACGAGCACAGTCATATCGTAGTCGTATAGAAATACCCAATGACAAATAAAAATAAAGCTCAGCAGGCCGCCCCAAAGTAAGGCCGTACGCCACACGACGCCCACTTTATAAGCGCCTTTTCCTATGAGAGAGAAAAGATAATAAACAAGGGTGGTTTTTATAAATGAACGGTTTTTAAGCCTTGCAACGGTGGTGGCAAGGACAGTAACGAAAGAGGTGTAAAAGAGCACTGCCGCCCCGAAAAGTCCCAGAAGAATAATAAAAAGAAGGGTTGATGAGGAGTAGTCAATAAGGTCGTGAATAAGCGTCAGCAGAGCCACTCCCACCCCTGCGGGAATCAGGGATATAATAACCGATATCCCCCAAGGCATACGGTCAAAGAGGTTAAGATAAAGCTCTCCGCCCCTTCTTCCAACGCCGCAGAAAAGTAAGATAAGACAGGCAAACAGCCCTATATAGCCAAGTATTCCCAGAGCAATAACGTTGCCCTTAAGGCAGCTCATAAAGTTATAAAAGCTGTTGGCAAGGCCGTAGGCGGAGGTGGAAGAAACCTCGGTATCTACCCAATAATCTATGCGGAAATCAAATGAGATTAGGTCGGCGTCGGTAAGTGCCGTTCCGTGCTGCCAATAATTAAGCTCATGCTCAAAAATGGTTTCACCCGTTTTGGTAACGTAGGTTATATTGGCATAATTTACGTCCGAATAAAGCTCCTTGTCGGGCAGAGCTTCGAAGTTGCTGAAAACGTGGGTATCCCCAAGGTCGGTTAAAAGGCGTATTGTATAATAAAAGCCCGAGGGATAGTCGTCGGCAAAATAGTCGTGATACCAAATCTTTCCCTCTGTATAGGAAGAATAGTCAATATTATATCTGATAAGCTCTATGCCAAGCTCGTCGGTAATAAGCTCAAACTCGTAAGACTCGGTAAAGGTGGCGGGCATGGACTCAAAGTACCCCATTCCGCCCATATATATCCCCGTAAGGGTACAGAATGCGGCAAGAAGGAAAAACACAAGTCCCAAAAATCCGCAAAGAAGCTTAACACCCAAAGAAGCAGTTTTTTTCATTACCCATTCTCCTTTCCGTCAACCTTATATCCCCTGCCCCAAACGACCTTTACAAATGTGGGGTTTGAGGAGTCGTATTCTATCTTTTCACGCAGGTGGCGTATGTGTACGGGTACTGTGTTTTCCGCACCGTAGGGGCTGTCGCCCCACACTCCCACGTATATTTCCTTCAGGCTCATTACCTTGCCCCTGTTTACCATAAGGAATTTAAGTATATCAAACTCGGTGGGGGTCAAGGCTATGGGCTCTCCGTCGCGGGTCACGGTTTTTTTGGAGTCGTCAAGTTCAAGAGCGCCCACTCTGTAAAGGTCGCTCCTCTCCACCTTACTGCCAAGGCTTGTGTATCTGCGAAGGTGGGATTTCACCCTTGCAAGAAGCTCTACGGGATTAAAGGGCTTTGTAACGTAATCGTCGCCCCCAAGCTCAAGTCCCAGCACCTTGTCGGTGTCCTCACTCTTGGCGCTTAAAAATATTACAGGCAGGTTGCAGCCCATTTCACGGAGCTTCATAACCGCCGTGATACCGTCCATTACGGGCATCATAACGTCCATAAGAATAAGGGATATATCTCCGCTTTTCTCCACAAGGTCAATAGCCTGCTGTCCGTTGAGTGCGGCAAGGGTGGAGTACCCCGCCCCCGAGAGGTATATTTCAAGGGCTTTTACTATGTCCTTTTCATCATCGCAAATAAGTATTTTGCTCATTACAGTCCTCCATACAGGTTATGGCTATATTATATCACATAAATCATTAAGAAGAAAGTTACCAAATCATTAAGAATTTTTTAAGATGTTTCAACAATCACAGTATACCACCTTTTTGTTGATATTTCAAGAGGTTTTTCACCCTTAAACTCCTTGACATCAACGGTAAAATATGCTATAATACATTAATATAGTAGAATGCCGTAGAGCGGCTTGAAAGCACAAAGGAAAAGCTTATGAAAAACTGGCTTGGAATAGATATCGGCACCACCTCCCTCAAGGCGGCGGTGTTTGACAGCGAGGGCAACTGCCTCGCCTCCCATACCGAGGATTATACCCTTATAACAGAAAACGGCCTTATAGAATTTGAGGCCGAGGAGTATTGGAACATCACCCTTAAATCAATCAAGGCCGTAACCGAGGACAAAGGACTCACCGTATCGGGTATTGCCGTAGACACACAGGGCGAGACCATGATACTCACCGACGAAGAGGGCAACCCTCTCCGCAGAGCCATTGTGTGGCTTGACAACAGAGCCGAAGAAGAGGCCGCCGAGATAGAGAAGAAGTTTGGCACCGAGTACGTTTACAACGTTACAGGTCAGCCCGAGATAACCGCAGGCTGGCCCGCGTCAAAGCTTCTTTGGGTCAAGAAGAACGAGCCCCAGGTTTGGGCAAAGACAAAGAAGATATTCATGCTTGCCGACTACATAAACTACAAGCTGACCGGGGTATTTGCCGCAGACAAGTCTATGCAGTCCTCCACCATATATTTTGAGCTTAAAGGTGGCAAGTGGTGGAAGGAAATGATGGACTTTATCGGTATTGAAGAGTCTATGCTCCCCACCCTTAAGGAAAGTGCCGAGATAATCGGCGACTACAAGGGAATCCCCGTAGCAACGGGCGCCCTTGACCAGATAGCGGCCTGCGTTGGCGCGGGTATTATAGACAAGACGGCTGTAAGCGAAATGACCGGCACCACCCTTGCCGTATGCGCCGTTACCGATACCCTTCCCCCCTTTGACCCCGATTGCAAGGTACCCTGCCATTACAGTGCCATAAAGGATAGCTACTGTCTTATCCTCTGGTCCCCCACGGCGGGCATGGCCTTAAAGTGGTTTAAAAACAACTTCTGCGAAAACTTCTCCTTCAGGGAGCTTGACGAGATAGCCGAAAAGGTACCCTCGGGATGTGAGGGACTAAAAATGGTACCCTACCTTTGCGGCTCCACCATTCCCAAGTACGACCCCAACGCAAGGGGCGAGTTTACGGGAATAACCCTTGCTCACACCAGAGCCCATTTCGTCCGCGCCATTCTTGAGGCGGTGGCGGATATGCTCAAGGATAACCTTGATTATATCGGCTTTGAGGGTGAGGAGATACGCTCCATGGGCGGCGGTGCCTTAAGCCCCCTCTGGTGCAACATAAAGGCTGAAAAGACTGGCAAACGAATCACCACCCTCAAGTGCAAAGAAACCGCCTGCCTTGGCTCCGCAATCCTTGCGGCTGTGGCTGTGGGTGAATTTGAGAGCGTGGCCGACGCCTGCAAAAAGCTTGTTAAAACAGATAAATCATATCAATAACATATCCGACATAGAAAGGAACTAACATCATGGAGCAGAACATTCACGCAAAGATAGCCTTCGTGGGCTTTGGCGAAGTTAACACCCCCAGAGAAGTTCTGGTAGAAAAGTGCAAGGCCGCGGTTGAGGAGCTTCAGGCCGCAAACGCTGAGGTAAACGTTATTACCTACCCCGTAACCGACAAGCCCGACGAATCGGAAATAAGAGAAGCAATCAATATGCTGAGAGTTATGTCCTCCACCTACGACTCGGTAGTTATCTGTATCGCAGGTTGGATACCCTCCCACGCAGTTACCAAAATAACAGAGCAGATAAAGGACAAGCCCATGGTTCTGTGGGGTCTTTGCGGCGAGGTT
>JAZRLW010000040.1:0-3921 GCA_045647025.1 Eubacteriales bacterium | reverse complement strand
GGTACCCGATTTTTTGACGTTGGGCGTAATGAGGTTCAATCATTTCTTATTTCCAACGCCCTATATTGGCTTAGAGAGTTCCACGTTGACGGCCTGAGGGTGGACGCTGTGGCTTCAATGCTCTATCTTGATTATGATAAGCGGCCAGGGGAGTGGATCCCCAATATATACGGAGAGAATAAAAATCTTGAAGCCGTAGCCTTTTTCAAAAAGCTTAATACAGCAATTTTCGGAGAGTTTCCGGACGTTCTTATGATAGCCGAGGAGTCTACCGATTGGGCCATGGTTACAAAGCCTGTGTCTCAAGGTGGGCTCGGGTTTAATTTTAAATGGGATATGGGATTTTCAAACGATATGTTTGAGTATGTTTCCACAGACCCAATATACCGAAAATACCATCACGAAAAGCTTACCTTTTCAATGATGTATGCCTTTAACGAAAACTATATCCTGCCCGTATCTCACGACGAGGTGGTTCACGGTAAAAAGTCGCTCCTTGATAAAATGTGGGGCAACTACGAGCAAAAAATGTCCGGATTCCGTCTTTTTATGTTCTGGATGATGACCCATCCCGGGAAAAAGATGACCTTTATGGGCTGCGAATACGGGCCATTCCGTGAGTGGGATTATGAAAATCAGCTTGAATGGTTTATGCTTGAATACGGAAGTCATGCTTCTCTCCAGCAGTATACCGCAGCTTTGAATAAATTTTATTTAAGCCGTAGAGAGCTTTGGGAGGATGATTTTTCCTGGGGCGGGTTTGAGTGGATATACGCCGACGAAAAAGATGAAAATATAATTGCATTCAAAAGATTTGACCTAAAGAAAAACAGCCTGATATTTGTTCTGAATTTTTCAGCGGTGGACAGAACTGTATCTTTAAGTCTCGAGGATAACAAGAAGTATAAGGTTATCTTTTCTACCGAAAATTTGATTGAAAAAGCCCCCGTTTCTCTTTGCCCTGAAGGTAAAGTTGACGTTAAATTGAAACCCTTATCGGGCGTATGTCTGTCGCCCGTAAAAAACACGAAACGTAAATCCGAGGAGGAATGTTTATGTATAAGAAAAAAGAATGTATAGCAATGCTGCTTGCGGGAGGGCAGGGAAGCCGACTTTACGCCCTTACCGAAAAAACGGCAAAGCCCGCCGTACCCTTTGGCGCAAAATACAGAATAATTGATTTTACCCTTTCAAACTGCGTAAATTCGGGTATTGACACCGTAGGCGTACTCACACAGTATCAGCCGTTGGTTCTTAACGAATATATCGGTAACGGTCAGCCCTGGGATCTGGATAGGGTGTTTGGCGGAGTTATGGTGCTACCCCCTTATCAAGGCAAAAAGTCTGCCGATTGGTATAAGGGTACTGCCAATGCCATATATCAGAATATTGACTTTATAAACAGATATTCTCCTGAATACGTCCTGGTTCTTTCTGGCGACCATATTTATAAAATGGATTACGGCCTTATGCTTGAATATCATAAAAAATCGGGTGCGGACTGTACTATTGCCGTGATAAAGGTTCCTATTGAAGAGGCCTCTCGCTTTGGGGTAATGACTGTTGACGGGAACGGTCGAATAGAAGAATTTGAAGAAAAACCTGCAGAGCCGAAAAGTGACCTTGCATCTATGGGCATCTACATATTCAAAAGAGATGCCCTGCTGTCCTATCTTGTTGCAGACAACGCCGATCCTTCATCCCAAAAGGACTTTGGAAAGAACGTTATCCCCAAAATGTTGGCCGACGGGAAATCCATGTTTGCATACCGATTTTCGGGGTATTGGAAGGATGTTGGCACCGTGGATAGCTTATGGGAAGCCAATATGGACCTTCTCGGCAAGTCCCCCAAATTTGACCTTTACGACAGGGAATGGCGAATCTTTTCCCGTACCAATGCTTTGCCGCCTCAGTATATAGGCAAGACTGCCCATATAGATAACTCAATCGTAACCGAGGGGTGCAAAATATACGGGCGGGTAGAAAATTCTCTTATATCCGAAGGGGTAACTGTTGAAGAAGGCTGCTGTGTAAGTGATTCTGTAATAATGAGTGGCTGCGTTTTGAAGCGTGGATGCGTAATAAAGCACAGCATAATAGACGCCGATACCCTGATAGGGGAAGGTTGCTTTATTGGAGAAACCAAAAAGCAGGGGAAGAATAAAATTACCGTTATCGGAAGCGGCATAAAGGTTCCTGCAGGAACTGTTGTTGCGGCGGGAAAGACCCTATCTTCTTCGGATAGTGTGGCATTAAAGGAAGGAGGAGAGCAGTAATGAACGTAGCGGGAATTATCTTTTCAAATATCCACGATAAAAATATCCCCGAGCTTACCCGCCAGAGAACCATAGCTTCGGTGCCGTTTGGGTGTAGATACAGACTTATAGACTTTGCTCTCTCTAACATGGTAAACGCAGGGATAACCAATATCAGTGTTATAGCTCATTATAATTATCACTCGCTTATGGACCATATCGGGTCGGGAAAGGACTGGGATCTTGCCCGTCGTTCGGGTGGTATAAGAATATTGCCCCCCTTTATTACGGCCTATGCAAACAGCTCCAACGGCCTTTATACTTCGAGACTTGAGGCTCTGAAAAGTATAAGCCACAGTATAAATCAAATAAAAGAAGAGTATGTGGTGATTTCCGACTGTGACGGTATATGGAATTTTGACCTTCAGGATATGATATCTGCCCATATTGATAGGGGGGGCGATATAACCATGGCCGTAAAAAGGACTCACCTTGATATAGAGCAGTCAAAGCGCGCTGTAGTGTTAAAGTCGGACAGTAACGGCAATCTCACAGACGTTCTGGTTTGTCCCAACGGATACGAGGGTATAGCCGATGCATCCATAAACGTATGGGTGGTGAATACAGCATATTTAAAGTCATTCGTTGCAGATGCCATAGCTCACGGATATAACAGCTTTTCTTACGATATCCTCAAGAGAAATCTTGTAAAAGATACCTTCAAAATATACCGATACGAGGGGTATTATTCGGGTATTTCATCCTTGGCGGAGTACTTTGCCCGAAATATGGAGCTCCTTGAGGTTGGCTCTCTCAATGAGGTGTTCAACCTTCCCGAAAGGCAGATATATACAAAGGTCAGAAACTCTGCACCCACACGATACCTTGAGGGTGCAGAAGTCAGAAATTCAATGCTCGCCGACGGTTGCACCGTGGAGGGCAGGGTTGAAAACTCCATAATATTCCGTGGGGTAAAAATAGGGAAGGGTGCAGTGGTGAAAAACTCAATCCTTTTTCAGGACACCTACGTTGCCGAAAATTGCTCTCTCAACTGTGTGATTACCGATAAAAACGTGGTGGTACGTGACGGGGTAAATCTTTCGGGGTGTCCGTCGTTACCCTACTACATTGAAAAGGGGAAAGGTATATGAAACTGCTTTTTGTAGGCTCGGAGGCTCTGCCCTTCGTATCAAGCGGCGGGCTGGGAGACGTTATGGGAGCTCTGCCCAAGGCTCTTAAAAATACGGGTAAGGTAGAGGATGTAAGAGTTATGCTTCCTCTTTATGCCCAGATTGGGGATGAATACCGTTCCCAAATGACCAAGATATGCTCTTTTACGGTGGATCTTGCCTGGAGAAAGCAGTATTGCGGTCTGTTTGAATACTCCTCGGACGGGGTCATTTACTACTTTATTGACAATGAATATTATTTTAAGCGTCAATCTCTTTATGGGAGCTACGATGACGGTGAAAGGTATGCCTTCTTCTGCAAGGCTGTCCTTGATGCTCTTCCGAGAATCGGGTATTTTCCCGATATTCTTCACTGCCATGACTGGCAGGCGGCATTATGCATAATATATTTAGAGAGGCAGTACAAAACGGCAGAACACTATCGAAGGATAAAAACTGTATACACGGTACACAATATTGAGTATCAGGGTATATAC
>JAZRLW010000039.1:0-3206 GCA_045647025.1 Eubacteriales bacterium | reverse complement strand
GGGGCAAAGCCGGGCATGGTTATTTATGATAACTATAAGACCGCCTACGTTGCTCCCGATGAAGAGCTTTGCAAAAGACTTAAGATTTCTAAATGAACGTGTATATAAATAGTTAAGGACGCCCCAAATCGGGGCGGCCTTAACTTGTGTTGTATATTATAATAAGGTTGACTTATTTAATGAATGCGTCGTGGATATATTCAACAGCCTTTGCTGCATCCTTGCGAGCGATAAGAACGGAGATTCTTATTTCGCTGGTGGAGATCATGCTGATGTTTACGCCTGCGGTGTAAAGAGCCTCGAACATGGTTGCGGCAACGCCGGCGTTACCCTGCATGCCGGAGCCTACTATAGATACCTTAGATACGTCGGAGTTATGTACTACTTCGTAATCGGGGTAGGTCTTCTTGAGACAGTCGAGAGTTGCCTGAAGTTCGGTTTCGCTGACGGTAAAGGATATGTCCTTTGTGTTGTTTCTGCCTATGGACTGGAGAATTATGTCAACGTTTATCTTGTTCTGACCGAGAAGAGAGAAGAGTCTGAAAGCCTCACCGGGCTTGTCGTCGATTCCGATAACGGAGATGCGGGCAACATTATCGTCCCTTGCTACTCCGGTAATAAGCATTTTTTCCATGGATGTTTCCTCCTTGACCATCGTTCCTGGTACTCTGTTATAGCTTGAGCAAACTTCAAGCTTAACGTGATATTTTTTTGCAAGTTCTACCGATCTGTTCTGGAGCACCTGAGCACCGAGAGTTGCAAGCTCAAGCATCTCGTCGTAGGATATGGCATCCAGTTTAACAGCGGTTTTTACTTTTCTGGGGTCGGTGGTGTATACGCCGTCCACGTCTGTATAGATCTGACAAAGATCAGCTTTAAGTACTGCTGCAAGGGCTACGGCAGATGTGTCGGAGCCACCTCGACCAAGAGTTGTTATGTCATCGTACTTGTTGATTCCCTGGAATCCGGTAACGATAACGATATTCTTTCTGTCAAGCTCTCTCTGAAGTCGTTCGGTTTCAATGCTCTTAATTCTTGCGTTGGAATAGTTGCTGTCGGAAGATATTCCTATCTGCCAAGCGTTGAGGGAGATTACGGGGAATCCCAGTTTTTCAATGGTCATTGCCAACAGGGATGCGGATATCTGCTCACCGGTGGAGAGGAGCATATCCATTTCTCTACGAGAGGGGTTGGGGTTGACTTCCTGTGCCTTAACTATAAGGTCGTCGGTAGTGTCACCCTGGGCGGAAACGATTACTACTACGTTGTTGCCTGCCTTGTACGTATCGGTGATTATTTCAGCTACGTAGTTGAGCCTTTCGGTGTTTTTTACGGAGCTTCCGCCAAATTTCTGGACTACAAGACCCATGTGGGTATCATTCCTTTCTGTATGGTAAACTTGGATTTACTATCAATCGATAATGGGAAGATTTGTGTTTTCAAGATAGGGGAGATTCATTTCTTTTAAGCTGAAGACCTTTGTTTCGCCCGCTTTCCACAAGGGTGCTTTTGCGGGAGCAAGCATACAAGCGTCAATAATATCTGCTACTACGGCGCTTGCTGTGGGGAGACTACCTGCTCCGCGGCCTATAAAGGTCATGTCGTCGGCGCAATCACAAGATACTGTAACGCCGTTAAACACACCTTCAATTCCCGCAAGGGGAGAGGTGGTGCTGACAGCACAGGGAGAAACGAATATATATATATCGCCGTCTTTCTTTTCGGCGTAACATATCAACTTTACCTGATAGCCCTTTGATGCGGCATAGGTCATTATCTCGGGAGTAATCTTTGTTATACCTTCAGTATATACCTTTTCAGGGGAGATTGTCTCTCCGTATGCTATGTCTGCAAGTATTGCTATCTTTCTCTGTGCATCAAGACCTTCGATATCTGCTGTTGGATCCTGCTCTGCATATCCGAGCTTCTGGGCCTGAGCGAGGGCTATGTCAAAAGTGAGCCCTTCTTTTTTCATCATTGTAAGTATATAATTTGTAGTACCGTTAAGGATGCCTACGATTTTTTTGTAGTTATTTGCTTCAAGAGAGGAGGTCATTGCTTTTATTACGGGAATTCCTCCCCCTACAGCTGCCTCGAAGAAGTAGTTGGCGCCCGTCTTTGCTGCAATTGCAAGAAGTTCTTCACCTTTTGTTGCAACAAGCTCCTTATTGGAGCTAACTACGCTCTTACCTGCTTCAAGAAGAGCCTTGGTGAAATTATACGCTACTCCTACGCCTCCGATGGTTTCTGCAACGACGTTGATTTCAGGATCAGAAAGAACCTCGTTGAAATCCTTTGTTATGATGTTTTCAAACCTATCATTGGGGAAGTCACGGATGTCGACTATCTTTTTTAGGTTAACGGGAGCTCCCGTTTTCTTCTGGATACGTTCGTGGTTGTCTGCAAGTATAGTTGCTACACCCGAACCTACGACGCCGTATCCTAATATTGCTACGTTAAACATTTAGGGCAGTTGCCTTTCCTACATTTTATCCTTGAAACAAAATTATACCACATTTGCTATATATATACAAGTAGTGTAAGGTGAAAAATAAGAAAAAAAACGTTGAACTTTATCGTGCTAAATCGGTAACAGACAGGTTTTTCTGTAATTTTGCCAAAAGTTCACCCTTGTGTGCAAATGATGTGGCAACTATATTATATAATATGGTAGTAAAAACAATTTGGAGAGAAACGCTATGAAGATGCTGTTGCATTCCTGCTGTGCCCCCTGTTCCACCCACTGTATAACGGTGCTTGAAAAGGACTATGACCTTACTATATATTATTATAATCCCAATATACTTCCCCGCGAGGAGTATGAGCGACGCAAAAATGAGCAGATAAGATTTATAAGTGAGTATAATGCTAAAGAAGGCAAGAATATATCCTATATAGAAGGAGAGTACGATCCTGCTCTTTTTCACGCTCTTGCAAAAGGCCGTGAAGCGGATAGGGAAGGTGGAGAGCGATGCTTTGCATGTATCCGTCAGCGTATGGAAGCTACCGCCATCTATGCAAAAGAGAATGACTTTGATGTTTTTACTTCTACGCTTACTGTAAGTCCTCATAAGAATGCCCCAAAGATAAATGAGATGGGTGCTGAACTGTCTGCGCTCTACGGTGTTGAATATCTGCCTTGCGATTTTAAGAAGAAGGATGGATATAAACATTCTATCGAGATGTCCAAGGAATACGGGCTCTAC
>JAZRLW010000038.1:0-8265 GCA_045647025.1 Eubacteriales bacterium | reverse complement strand
TGTATGAGCTTATCGTAAAAGAAATCCCCGATAGATTCGGGTTCAATTTAACAAAATTCAAAACTGTGTACGACTGCATCAGCTGTCTTGTAAGCGTAATTATGTCTTTTTGCTTTTTTGGCTTATGGCAATTTGAGGGCGTAAAACTGGGAACGGTAATATGCGCGCTGGTAAACGGCTTTCTCATAGGACGGATATCATCCTTTATAACAAAGAAATTTGAATTCAAAGACGCTCTTCCCTTAAGAAAATTTTTCGAAAAATAACGGAGGTCAGATATGAACACGGACGTGTTGGGCATAACCGCTCTAAACGGTGCGGATCACTTTTCTCAAAGAGAAAGATTTGCCGTTATATCAAAAGTGGGCTTCAAGTCCGTAATGCTGGCCTGGGGCACCGACGATTGCAGAAAAGAATCCATTTCCCTTGCGGAAGAATACGGATTGACAATAGAAAACGCCCATTCCGATATGCACGGCTGTAATCCTCTTTGGACAGAGGGAAAAGCGGGAGACGAAAAGGCCTCACAGCTCCTAAAAACCGTTGAAGATTGCGGTCGCTATGGCATAAAAACAATGATAATGCACCTGAGCAACGGATTTGACACTCCTCCCCTCTCGGATATAGGACTGAAACGAATAGAAAAAATATTTGACTGCGCAAAGAACACTGGCGTTACAGTAGCCCTTGAAAATGCAAGGGTATGCACGCATCTGAAGTACGTTCTGGACAACTATGAAGCAGAGCATATAAAGTTCTGCTTTGATGCGGGACACGCAAATATCTGGTGTACGGACACCCCCTGGCTTGACCTTTACAGACAGAGATTGGCCGCGATTCATCTCCACGATAACGGTGGAAAAGAGGACGACCATCAAATCCCCCTTACGGGAACGGTAAAATGGGAAAAGGTTCTAAAAGGGATAAACGATTCTGCCTATACAGGAAATCTCACCCTTGAAACCGAGGTCAAGGGAATATCAAACAAGGATGACCTTACCGAGTATCTCCGCCGCGCTTATGCCGCTGCAGAAAAGTTGGCGAAAAAGTATGACCACCTTACGGCAAGGGTTTGATTTTTTTGTAAAGCCCATTTTTGAAATTCTAATTTTTTATAAACTAATATTTTTTCACTTGAATTTTTGACGAGATTAGACTATAATTGTTTATAGGATAAAATAATATTGTATGTGTGTGTGAAAGGACGGAACTTATGGAGGAACAGGTAATATCAGTATTTCAGAATGCTAGTGAATTTTTCCCCCTTGGCATAATTCCCCTCAAGGGTGCAGAGGATCTTGCTAAAAAGATTGACTCTCACCTTATGACTTGGTACTATAAAGAAAACAAAGCCGCGATTGACGAAAACGATAGAGAAAGTCTTCTTATCGGCATGGATCTTCCCAGATTCACCACAGGCGACGGTAAGGCTCAGCTTAAGAGCACTGTAAGAGGTTCAGACCTCTACATAGTAGTAGACGTAGGAAATTACGCTGTTGAATACACCATGTTCGGCAAGAAGGTCCCCATGTCTCCCGACGACCATTTTATGGATCTTAAGAGGGCCATTTCCGCAATCAGCGGTAAAGCCGAAAGAATTTCCGTAATTATGCCCATCCTTTACGGTGGCAGACAGCACAAGAGATCCAGTAGAGAATCCCTCGACTGTGCAATGATGCTTCAGGAACTTGAAAGAGTCGGCGTTAAGAACATTATCACCTTTGACGCCCATGACCCCAGAGTACAGAATGCTACTCCCTTTATGGGCTTTGACAACGCAATGCCCACCTATCAGTGCCTTAAGGCTCTCCTGAAGAGAATTCCTGACCTTCGCATAGATAAAGACCATATGATGATAGTCAGCCCCGATGAAGGCGCTATGAACAGAAACAAATACTACGCTTCCGTTCTTGACCTTGATTTGGGTATGTTCTATAAGAGAAGAGACTATTCAACCATCGTCAACGGCAGAAATCCCATCGTTGCTCACGAATATCTCGGTAGCTCCGTAAAGGGCAAGGACATATTCGTATACGACGATATACTTGCTACCGGCGATTCCCTTCTTGCACTCTGCAGAGACCTCAAAGCAGCGGGCGCTAACAGAATATTCCTCAGCGCAACCTACGGTCTCTTCACCGAAGGCTTTGAGAAGTTTGAGCAGGCTTACGAAGAAGGCCTCTTCACCGCAATCCTTTCCACAAACCTCACCTACCGTGCTCCCAGACTCCTTCAGGAGCCCTGGTATATCGAGGTTGACTGCAGCAAATACATAGCATATTTTATTCTTTCAATACACCAGAACAGATCCATCACTTCCCTTCTTGACCCTCATAAGAAGATAAAGGATCTGCTGGCAAAGTATCCCGGATACAAGAAGAATGAGCAATAACGGATTTTTCGCACTCTTAAACAGGATGAAGCGTATAACCCGCTGGGCGCTTATGAGAAACATGGAAAAGGAAACCATTGAAGGTCACTCCTATCAAACGGCTGTACTTGCTCACGCACTTTGCGTCATAGCAAATACCCGTTGCGGACAGGCCCTCACCCCCGAAAGGGCGGCACTTTTGGCTCTATTCCATGACGTGCCTGAAATAATAACGGGTGATATGCCTACTCCTGTAAAATACGGAAACGACGCCATAAAAACGGCCTATAGAGGCATCGAGAAGGAAACCGAAAAAATGCTTCTCGGGATGTTACCCGAAGATCTGCGCCCACAGTATTCATTTGTAGAAAACGCAGAAGACGAGCCCGAATGGGCATACGTCAAGGCCGCTGATACCTTATCTGCATACATCAAGTGCAGAGAAGAGGTAAATATGGGCAACAGAGAATTCGAGAAAGCCGGTAAATCAATATATAAAAAGCTCAAATCTCTCTCCCTCCCTGCCCTGGAAATATTTATGGCAGATTTTCTCCCCGCATATGATAAAACGCTTGACGAACTCAAATAAAAAACCTTATCGAAACTTGGTTTTATGGCCAAGTATCGTTTTTTTCTATCCTAAACATCAAAAGTAACTTTATTATGAATTTTCATTTTTGCCCCTTGTATTATACAGATTATCTATGCTACAATTACTGTATATCAACTATCTGACGAGGTTTTATATGGCTGTTCAAAATAAATATAAATATTTACTATGGGATATAGACGGAACCGTACTGAATTTTCTTGCCGCAGAAGCATATGCAATACGTTTTTTATTCAAAAAATACAATATTGGCGAATGCAGCGATGAAATGCTTAAACTTTACTCCGATATAAATGTAAAATACTGGCAGAAGCTTGAACGAAATGAGCTTACAAAACCGGAAATTCTGATTGGAAGATTCCGTGAGTTTTTCGGTGTAATCGGTGTGGATACAGCAATAGCCGAAAGTTTTAATGCAGACTATCAAGTAACCCTTGGGGATCACATAGAGTTTGTTGATAAAGCGCAGGATATTCTACTTTCTCAAAAAGGGAAATATACCCTTGTGGCAGTTACAAACGGAACTAAAATTGCCCAAGAAAAAAAATTACGCCTTTCAGGACTTGACAATATTTTTGATGAAATTTTTATATCGGAAAACGTAGGTGCAGAAAAGCCAAATAAGGAATACTTTGACTACGTCTTTGAAAAGCTTGGCATAGCCAATAAAAATGAGGTGCTTATTATCGGCGACTCTCTCACCAGCGATATAAAAGGCGGATTTATTGCAGGGATAGACACCTGCTGGTTTAACCCCGAACATAAGCAAAACACATTGAATATTCCGATCTCTTATGAAATTGATGATCTGGGTAAAATAGCAGATATTGTTGCGTAACAGTTACGAATATTATTATCCGCAAACTATATATATTTACCCTTTTTATACTTGACCTATATGGTAATTTCTGATATAATACACTGGATAAAGTGACTTACGGAGGAATTAAAATGAGCAAGTTTCTTGACGATATCAATGAGTTTTGCAAAGAAAACACGCAGAATATATTCAGAGTTGCAGTTATCGAAGGCGACGGCGAGCCCGAGCAGACCGTTCTGCATAAAATGAGATGCATGAACTCCTATTCAGTTGCAAAAGCATTTACGGTTGCGGCAATAGGTATGCTTTATGATGACAAAAAACTTCGCGTTGAGGATAAAGTAACCGAAATACTCAAGGATGAGATTCCTGAGGGTATGGATCCCCGCTGGAACAAGGTTTCCATAGAGGATGCTATAAAGCATCGAATCGGTCTTTCCGGTGCATTTTTGGATATTGACCAAAAAGATCCTCTTACATTTACCAACGATTATCTAAAATACATGCTTACTTACCCTCTTATGCACGAGCCCAGTGAAGAATCCCATTATACCGACGGTGCATACTATCTGCTCTCAAGAGTAGTTGAAAAGATATCGGGAGAACCTCTGGACACTTTTCTTTGGAAGAGACTTTTCTGGCCTCTTGCTTTTAAAGAAGTAGCATGGAGCCGATGTCCTATGGGTCACCCCATGGGCGCTACAGGTCTCTATATCCGTTCCGACGATATGGTAAAGCTTGGAGCCGTATATCTTAACAATGGCATGTGGAAAGGCCAGAGAATCCTTTCGGAAGAATGGGTGAACATGGTTTTTGAAAGAGGATATGAAATGGCGCAAAAGGGTGTAGAAGGTGTTTACGGTAAGGGCGGTATGTTAGGCCAAAATCTTCTGATTATTCCCAAAAAGAATCTGGCAGTTGCTTGGCACGGACATCATGCAAAGGGCGAAAAAGCCCTTATTAATTTCATAGCAAGCTACGATATGGAAGCCAACAGAGAATAATACTTCAGACAAGCCTTCGGGCTTGTCTTTTTTTATTAAAACGAATAACCCATAAATATATGCGTAAACTTTAACGGTAGATATTAATTTACGGCAGAATTTCCATATTTTTAAATCAATATTATGACCTCTATTGACTTGATATATATAATATTGTATAATTAAAATGCAGGATTGTTGGTGTACCAACAAATATTAAAAAGGAGCCGCATAAAATAAATGAAGGAAGTAAAGCCCCCAAAGAAACCCCTAATATTTTATTACGCTATCGTACTTGCAGTTATACTGGCTCTTAATCTGATAGCAATCCCCTCCATTTCAAGGATGCAAATAAAGGATGTAGATTACGGCACCTTTATGACCATGACAGAAAATGGACAAATAGGAAAAGTAGAAATACAGACAAATCAAATACTTTTTACAGATAAAGCAGAAGAACAGGTATACAGAACGGGAATCATACACGACCCGGATCTTGTACAAAGACTAAAAGACGGTGGAGCAGAGTTTTATTCCGAAATAATCGAAGAAACCTCCCCCGTACTCAGTTTTCTCCTTTCATGGATACTCCCCCTTGCCATATTCTGGATATTTGGCCGCCTGTTGATGAATAAGTTTATGAAAAAGTCGGGTGGAAACAACTCCATGATATTCAACATGGGCAAAAGCAACGCAAAAATCTACGTAAAATCGTCCGACGGTATTAAGTTCTCGGACGTAGCGGGAGTTGACGAAGCAAAAGATAATCTTACGGAGATAGTAGACTACCTCCATAACCCCGAAAAATACAGAGAAATAGGCGCATCCATGCCCAAAGGGCTGCTCCTTGTAGGCCCTCCGGGCACTGGTAAAACCATGCTTGCAAAAGCTGTTGCAGGTGAAGCAAACGTTCCCTTCTTCTCCATGTCAGGTTCCGAGTTCGTGGAGATGTTCGTCGGCATGGGCGCTTCAAAGGTAAGAGACCTCTTTAAGCAGGCGAAAGAAAAAGCTCCCTGCATAGTATTCATAGACGAAATAGATGCCATAGGTAAAAAGCGTGACGGAAATTTCAGTGGTAACGATGAAAGAGAACAGACTCTTAATCAGCTTCTCACAGAAATGGACGGTTTTGACGATAACAGCGGCGTTATAATTCTTGCCGCTACTAACAGACCCGAATCTCTTGACCCTGCCCTCACCAGACCGGGTAGATTTGATAGAAGAGTACCCGTAGACCTTCCCGACCTTATGGGCAGAGAGCAAATCCTTAAAGTTCACGCAAAAAAGGTAAAAACCGAAACCGATATTGACTTTCTAAAGGTAGCCCGTATGGCCGCAGGCGCATCTGGTGCGGAACTTGCAAATATAGTCAACGAAGCCGCCCTTCATGCCATAAGAAACAACAGAAGGGCCATATCTCAAGCTGACCTGGAAGAAAGTATAGAAGTGGTTATTGCGGGATATCAAAAGAAAAACGCAATTCTTACCGATAAAGAAAAGATGATAGTGGCTTACCACGAAATAGGTCATGCTCTTGTAGCGGCAAAACAAAAAAACTCTGCCCCTGTGCAGAAAATAACCATTACTCCCAGAACGTCGGGAGCTCTCGGCTATACTATGCAGGTAGAAGAAGACAATCACTATCTTATGTCAAAAGAAGAGATAGAGAATAAAATAGCTACCCTTACAGCAGGAAGAGCAGCAGAGGAAATTGCCGTGGGAACTGTTACTACAGGCGCGGCAAACGATATAGAAAAAGCCACAAAGCTCGCCCGATCCATGATAACCCGATTCGGCATGAGCGAAAGCTTCGGTATGGTGGCACTTGAAGAACAGAATAACCGCTATCTTGGCGGAGACACAAGCCCTATCTGTTCGGCAGAAACGCAGACGGAAGTTGATAGACAGGTAGTAGAAACGGTTAAGCGACTCCATATGAAAGCGACTGATATACTATCGGAAAACAGAGCAAAGCTTGACGAGCTCGCACATTATCTTTACGCAAACGAAACCATTACAGGTGAAGAATTTACGGTTATATTAAACTCTTGATTCAGAAATAGGAGAAACAGATGTTAGAATTAGTAAATATAAAAAAGGACTACCCTGCGGGCGGCGAAACGGTAAACGCACTTAAGGGCGTGAGCCTTAAATTCAGAAAGAGCGAGTTCGTCTCCATATTGGGTCCTTCCGGTTGCGGTAAGACGACAATGCTCAATATTATAGGGGGCCTTGATCAGTATACCGAAGGTGACCTGATAATAAACGGCACCTCCACAAAAAAATACAAGGACAGAGATTGGGATACTTATAGAAACCATTCCATAGGATTCGTATTCCAAAGCTATAACCTTATCCCCCACCAGTCTGTATTGAGAAACGTGGAGTTAGCTCTTACTCTGTCGGGCGTATCTAAGGCAGAAAGAAAAAAGAAAGCCAAGGAAGCCCTTGAAATGGTTGGCCTCGGCTCACAGATAAAGAAAAAGCCCAGCGAAATGTCGGGCGGACAAATGCAGAGAGTTGCTATTGCAAGAGCCATAGTAAATAATCCCGATATTATTCTTGCCGACGAGCCCACAGGCGCTCTGGATACCGAAACCAGCGTGCAGGTTATGGATATCCTTAAGGAAATATCAAAAGACAGACTCGTTATTATGGTAACCCATAACCCCGATATTGCAAACAAGTACTCCACAAGAATCATCAATATGCTTGACGGTGTAATAACCGGCGACTCAAATCCCTTGACCGAAGAGGAAATATCAAAAGAAAACGCACGAGTAGAGGAATACGGCAAATCGGCAAAGAAAATTAAAATGCCCTCAATGACCCTCTTTACCTCATTCGGTCTTTCCCTCAAAAACCTTATTTCCAAGAGAGGAAGAACAATTCTTACCTCATTTGCGGGAAGTATCGGTATTATAGGCATTGCTCTTATTTACGCCGTATCTCAGGGTATGACCAATTATATAAATGCGGTTCAGGAGGATACCCTTTCATCCTATCCCCTTACCATAACCGAACAGCACACCGACCTGGGCTCCCTGATGCAGATGTTTATGGAATCTGCAGCTTCCAAGGAAGACCATGAAAAGGACGCAATCTACCAGAAGCCCGCAGTTCACGACCTCATTAACGCAATGAGCAACCTTGAGACCAAGGAAAATGATCTTAAAGCTTTCAAAGCATATATTGAAAGCGAAAAAGCAAAAGGTGCAGAAGAAAACGGTCTGGCTTCCGCTCTCAGCGGCATACAGTACACATACAACATAGATATGCTGATATACACCAAAAACATAGACGGAGAAATTATTCTCTCAGATACTCAAGCACTTATGCAGAGTATGCTTATGGAGCATTTCAGCAGTATGTTTTTAAGCGGGTCTGAAGAGGAAACATCTACACTTACAGATGCCTCTAACCAAATGACTTCCATGATGTCAACTATGGGTTCCTCATCTCTTAAGCTCTGGCAGGAGAT
>JAZRLW010000037.1:0-21016 GCA_045647025.1 Eubacteriales bacterium | reverse complement strand
ATGGCTCTTAACCGATACCGAAATATCTCCCATAACGGCAACGTCTTTGCCATTGAGCATATCGTAGAACGCGCCGATTATACCATCGTCACCGCCACCGTGACCGCCAACGATGCTTCCATCTACGGCCTTATCCGCGATCTCTATTTCAATAGTCTTTTTGGTTTCGAAATCATAGAACTGGAGAGTAGGCTGTCCCATTACTCCTCGAAGCTCACCCTTCGTACCCATAATACGAATACTTCTTTCACCCGTAGCAAATGCGCACATGGTAAAGCTGCAGGTAGCGCCGCCCTCAAATTCCATATTAACTACTTGGTGGTCAACCACGTTGTTAGAGCATTTGAACACGCATTTGCCGTATTCGGTGGTACGGAGCACCTGCGCCACATCCTCATCAGTTGGTGTCATCTTATGGGTGCTCGCTCTACGGAACCACATATTATTCTGATTCTCAAGATAAAGCTTCACGGCGTTATAGGGACAGGTATCGCCCTTAGGACATCCTTCTATACAGTAGTCGGGTGAACCCTCAGGAGCATTTTCACGCTTAAAATAGGTCAGGGATCCGAAGCTTTGAACGCGGGTACATTCTTTATCGATAAGCCATTGTACTATGTCGGTATCGTGGCAAGACTTTTGCAGTATCATACAGGAGCTTTCTTCACTGTTTTTCCACTTACCTCTGACAAAGCTATGGCTCTGATGAACGTTACCTACAGGCTCGATATGCTGAATATTTACTATCTCTCCAACCATTCCTTCATCAATACACCTCTTAATAGCACGGAAAAAGGGAGTATATCGAAGAACGTGGCAGATAACAACAGACACGCCCTTTTCCTTTGCCGCTTTTTCAAGCGCAAGGCACTCCTCCGGAGTGGGAGCGGCGGGTTTTTCAAGCAAAAGATCATAGCCCTTTTCTATTGCCGCCATTGCGGGAGCGAAGTGATCTCTGTCCATGGTGGCTATTATAGCAGCATCGGCCATTTTGGGCATTTCGAGAAGGGGTTCCCATGATTCGAAAGCCAACTCATCCGGGATATTATGTCGCTCTTGAACAAAGATTCGACGGTTTTCAATAGGCTCGGCTATGGCAACAACATCAAGCTTACCCTGCTCAAAGCCTTTACGGCTGTAACCTTCGCCGCGACTACCGCACCCTATAATGATAACCTTTTTCTTCTCCATGCTGTTTCCGCCTTTCTGAGATTACTCGTGAATTATCTGACCGATTTCCTTCCAGTCACGCTTACCGCCGTCGAGGATAAGTACCCAGTCCTGACCCTTACCCTGGGTCTCGGGAACGAATATTGCCTTTCTGGGGGGAATCTGGCAAATAAGCTTTTCCTCGCCAGTACGGGGGTTAAACCAGGACGCTCTGATAAACTGTGCGTCAAGCTGAGAGCAGTCAACCTTTATCTCTCTGCCGTAGGGAGTATAAACGAAGGCGTAATCCTTCCCTCTTGCCGCGGAAATACGTCCGAAGAGGAAGTCGTCTTCAGAATTAAGTACCATTTCCTGAGCGTGACGGAAGTCAAAATAAGGTCTGGAAAGACGGAGCTTCTTCAGATGCTTAAGGGTTTCCGCTCCGGGATGATGAATGGCGTGAGTCCAGCCGTCGCCGTTAAGGTTGTCTCTTTCAACGTGTCCGATGTAATATTTACACTTATATTTGGTTATGGGCTCATAGAGGAAGAAGCACATAATGGGGTTGCCGTAGGTCTGACCGCAGGCACCTGCAAATACGCTCTCATACGCACCCTCCCTTATATCGTTGCCGTCCCAACGGCGGAAGGATGCAACCCAGTTTGCAACATGGTCCTCATAGTGAGGCTCTGCATCAAAGAAGGGCTTTCCTACAGCAGGCATATCCCCGAAATATCTGTAAGGATTGTAGGACTCCACAGTGTGTCCGCTCTGGGAAGTATGGAAGTCAAGGTAATCCTTGTCACCAAACTCGCCTACGGAGTTGGAAATACCGTGGGGATGGAAACCTATAAGATGGTGATTATCCTCTGCCTCACCCGCCTTAATGCCGTCGGCAAGACCTCTGAATATTTCTTCCATATGGGGCTTAACCTCAACGTCGCCGCCGAGGAGCCAAATTATATTATTTCTGTTGCGGAATCTTTCACCCAGAAACTTACCGTATTCAAAGCTGGGCTCATATCCCTTAAAGAGGGTCGTTTCGGGATCGTTGTACTTATTATTCCACATGGGGACCAATGCCATATAAAGGCCGTACTTTTCGGCACAGTCAAGAGTAAAGTCAACGATATTCCACCAAGCAAATTCGCCCTCGGTGTCAAATTCAAATTTATCAAAGGGGGCTTTCATTGAAGTGTGGCCGTACTTGTTTCTGTGCTCGTAATATTCGGTACCCGACAGAAGAATACTCTGAATTGCGGTAAAGCCCTGCTTTGAGCGTACCGACATATAATATTCTATTTCATCCTTGGTAAGACGCTGAAAAATATCCCACGCAGTATCTCCCAGATAGAAAAAGGGAGTACCGTCCTCATACATAAAATATTTTCCGCTTTCATGAACCTTAAGTTTTTGCATTTTCTTTTCTCCTTGCCTTATTTAAACATTTGACGATGCCATTTTTGTGGTTTCTTTTTGCGCCATAACGAGGTTGTAATATATACCCTTCTTCTTCAGAAGCTCTTCATGAGGTCCTTCCTCATGGAGCTTTCCTTTTTCAAGGACGATTATCCTGTCGGCATGGCGCAGGGTTGACAACCTATGAGCAATAGCTATGGTGGTTCTTCCCTTTATAAGCTGCTGAAGAGCTTCCTGAATCTTGCTTTCTGTTTCGGTATCAAGACTTGCCGTTGCCTCATCAAGAATAAGTATCTTGGGGTCTTTGAGTATTGCGCGGGCTATAGCCACCCTTTGTCTTTCACCGCCCGAAAGAGAATGGCCGTTTTCACCAACAACGGTGTTGTAGGCATCGGGCAGCTTAATAATAAACTCATGGGCATTGGCTATCCTTGCGGCGGCAAAGACCTCCTCTGGAGTAGCGTCCGGCTTCGCATAAGCTATATTGTCGTAGATACTTCCCGCAAACAGGTAGGTTTCCTGGAAAACCACACCTATATCGTTGCAGAGAGTCTCCCTTGAAATTTCTCGGATATCGTGGCCGTCTATTTCAACCCTTCCCGAGTTTACGTCGTAAAGGCGCATAACAAGATTGATAAGGGTGGATTTTCCAACGCCCGAATGTCCCACAAGGCCGACCATTTCGCCCTGCTTTATTTTAAGAGAAATATTTTTAAGTACCGGCTCGTATGACTTATACCCAAAGGTAACGTTTTTAAAGGTTATCTCGCCCTTTATTTCGGGGGATATTGCATTAACACTGTCTTTAATTTCCAGCTCTTCGTCCATTATCTCATTTATTTTTACCATACTAGTTACGGCATTGGCTAAATCTCTGGGCCATCCTGTAAGACCGTGAAGGCTTGAATAAATAACTCCGGCATAGGTAACGGTTTGAGTTAACTCACCCAGCGACATGCTGTCGCCAAACACGTTGGTACCAAACACGGCGGTTGCTCCGTAATAAAGGATCAAAAATTCGCTGGCACCGATAACAAAATTAAGAAAGGGCATAAGAACGGCCCATATTTTTTCATTTTCAGAACAGATATCGGCAAATTTCTTGTTTGCCAATCGGTACTTTTCTATCTCGCGGTTTTCTGTTCCGAACACCTTGACTACTCTTATTCCCTTAACGATATCGTGCAGTATACTGTTGCATCGGGAACCTAAAATCCACTGCCGTTCATATCTGGAATGGATAAAGCCCCATATCTTGGACATAAGAAAAAGGACTAAAGGTACGGGCAAAAATATCAAAAGAGCCATTATGGGGCGGGTAATGAGTAAAAATATCAAAACACCCGCAAATCTCGTAATTATCTGAACGAACCATAAAACATTTCCTTCTATAAAATGGGATATCTCTTGGGTATCGTCAGAAACTCTCTTCATAAGATCTCCCGTAGTTCTGCGAAAGACTGAAGAAAGAGACAATCTTTGTACCTTATCGTAAACCTTTACTCGAAGGTGATTAATAAATCCCTGTCCTGTTTTGACACGAATGATTGTGGGGACAATTGAAAACAATCGCTGAAACACGTACATAAAGAGCATCAGCCCCACCAAAAGCAAAACAGACCTTGCAGGATTGTCGCCAATAACGGAGGCTCCGTCAGCGGGTGAAAGATAATTATCTACCAATATTCTGTTAACGTAGGGGATAATCAACGATACGACGTTTGCCACAAATAAAAGAAACGCAGCAGCTAAAAATCCCGGAATAGCATTTTTACCGTAAGAGAGAAATCTTTTAAAAACTGAACCCTTGTCCACACATTTTATACAAACGGAGGAGCCCGCAAAGTATCTTCTTCCGCACTTGGGGCAATGCTGCTGTTCATAAGATATTTCTGTCAATTCGCCGGTGTCAAAGTAATAATTACAAGCCTTTACAAATTCGGACATAAGCCCGATACAGCTTTGAGAAAACCTGCATAGCCTGAAGGAGTCGCCCTTTACCGTTACTGCTTCAAGTGAACTGCATCCTATGTGGGCGGTTATTACCAGCTCTTTTATTTCCGCCATATTAAAGCTTATTACCCTCTGCCCATCCATGATTACGGTCAAAAGCATATCGGTATTTTGCTTTTTCACCTCTACCCTTCCGTCACAGAAAAGATTAGAGGAATTTATATCAAAGTTTGCCGCATAAATGACGCCGTTTTCGCAGACAACCGCTTCACGATTTCCGTTCATTTTCTGCCGACCTCCTTGGTTGGTTATACCTCTAAACGAGATAAGCGTCTATTTTCCTCGCGCTCTTGGAATCAATGAGGTTAAAGTCCTCTATCAGGTATCTGTTACCGTCAACGTCGGTTATCTGCACCGCCGCACTTTGAGATGGATCAAGATATCTGATGTTGCGGGTGGGATCACGCAGGGCAAATTCTTTAAGTCCCGACGTAGTCTCCACTTCCATGTAAATAAAGCCCATCTTGTCCTTTGCGGAAAGTATCTTCTTGATCACGGGGCGGTAATAAAGCTTTTCAAGCTCCTCTTTAATAAGAGCTTGTTGCTCTTCGGGAAAATCCGATACACTTCTGATTATCCCTATCTCGCCTTTTTCCCTGTCGCTTACCGAAATATACTCGTCGGGTCTCTTATGAGGAAGAGCGCGACAAAGCTTTATCTTACTGTATTCCACGCCCTCGGCCACCATATTCAGATATCCGCCGTCAGAGGGCGAAAAAACCGTGGTCTCGGGAGACAGTAAGTTAAGCTTTGATAAAGCTGTAATGCTGTTGTTTTCCATATGTAAATCTCCGTATGAGAAGGGGCTTCTCCTTCCTTCTCCTTATTCGGCTATGGCAATATGCTTTATTGCCTCTTGCTGAAGTGTATAAAGCTTATGATAAACACCTTCAAGCTTCATAAGCTCTTCGTGGGTTCCGTACTCCTTCATCTCCCCGTGGTCTATTACGGCCAAAACGTCCGCATCTCGGAGGGTGGAAAGTCTGTGAGCTATTGCGATGGTGGTTCTGCCTTCCTGAAGGGAATGTATGGATTCCTGGATTCTGCGTTCCGTTTCGGTGTCCATTGCTGCAGTAGCTTCGTCAAGAATAAGTATACCGGGATTCTGTATTACGGTTCTGGCAATGGAGATACGCTGCTTTTCACCGCCGGAAAGGTCCTGACCGCCGGAACCGACCCTCGTTTCATATCCATCGGGAAGCTTCATTATGAAATCGTGGGCCGATGCGGCCTTTGCCGCCGCAATAACCTCTTCCATGGAAGCTTCGGGACGGGCATATCTGATATTATCGGCGATACTTCCGCTGAAAAGATATATTTCCTGGGAAACGATGCCGATATTGTTTTTCATATCCTTGAAGGGTATTCTTCTGACATCTACGCCGTCAATGGTAATTTGTCCCTCTTTTACGTCGTACAAGCGTGCAATAAGGTTAACAATGGTACTTTTGCCCGCACCCGTACGGCCTACTATACCTACCATATGTCCCGCTTTAACGCTAAGAGACAGATTTTTTATAACGGGGCGGCCGGGTTCATACTCAAACATTACGTTTTTGACCTCGATGTCGCCTCTCATCTTTTCCATGGGTATGGGGTCATCGCTTTCGGAGACATCAGGCACGGAGTCTATGACTTCAAAAATTCTCTGAGTAGAATCCATACATCTGGCGTACATATGTATCATTCCAGAGAAGAAATCCAGAGGCGCATAAAGCATGTCCATATAAGTGGCAAAGGTCATCAGCTCACCGAAAGTCATACCTTCGTTGCCGTTCACGATCATAACGCCGCCTACTGCAAGAACAAACATATGGGATATTATGGGAATAAGTCCCAGCAAGGGGCCTGTGGTTCCGCTGAAAATATCGGCCTTCATTTTTGAGCCGGTGGTTCTCGACGAATACACCCCAAAGCGTTCAGCCTCTTCATCCTCTTTGCCGAAAGCTTTTATGACACGCTGACCGTTCATGGTATCGCTGATAAGAGAGGTCATTCGAGCCTGTTGCGTCCACCAAGAATGGTATAAACGGTGGGAAAGCTTACGAATAAGACGCCACGAAACGAGAAGCAAGGGCATTACGGCCACAATAGCTACAGTAAGTTTCCAGTCCATCGTGAGCATTATAACGAGGATTGCGGCGAATTTTGCAACGTTTATTAATACGTATGGCAACGAGTCCATGAAAAACCAGTATACGTTCTGAGCATCTCTGGTTACTCTTTCCATAAGAAAGCCCGTTTGCTTACTGGTATAAAAGCTCAAAGAAAGCCTCTGCATAGCAGAAAATATTTTTAATTTAAGATCGTATATCATGTAGGGTGCGATTTTAGCCGATACCCAGTTTTGAGCAATCGTAAGAAGCAAAGATATTACCCTTACCCCTATAATCATCAGCAATACCAGAGCTATTTCGCCGTAAAGGGGCTTCCCGAAAAGGACAAAGCCGCTATCTGTAAGAACGTCATCGTAAAGCATCTTCGTTCCTATGTAGGGCGACAAAACCGCGAAAACAGATGAAAGCAGTAAGAAAATAAAAAATACCGCTACCTGCTTATAATAATATTTCAAAAACCCGAGAAGTCTTAAAGTCAAGGAACGCTTGTCCATACACTTCCGACAAACAGGTCTGTCGCTATTGGGATATCTCGAGCCGCATTTAGGACAGAATCTGTCTTTGGTTTCCTCTTCGGAGGGTTCGCCGCCCTCCTTAAATGCCTTATAATTGCGAACGAACCTATCGATTTTGCCCGCAGTTCCCAAAGAGAAGCTGGCAAGCTCCTTATATTCTTTCTTTTCTCCGTCCAAAGAAGATTTTTTTATTCCCATAAGACGGGCGGAGGCAATAAATCTCTCAACCTCCAGGCTGTCAATATCCTCAAGAAGATATTCGGAGAAATCGGTCACTTCGTATTTTATAAATGACTTGCCAAAGGGCTTTTTTATAAAATGCTCTTTGCCGGTCACCACGTATAAGTGTTTATCGTCAAAAGCCACCATGCCGTCGGAGTACTGCATCGCTCCGTCCATATCCGTGTATTCAAAGGTCTTTAAGTCACGGTAAGAAATGCCTCTATCGGTAAAAACGGATATGAGGTAGTCGGGAAGCTTCTTGCTTTTTCTCTTCTCATTGGACAGATTCTGCTTGTTATACTTACGCACTTTTATGTCCATCCCGTATCCTTCCTTTCAGCAATTTGACTTCTCATAACGTAGACACACCAAATGGGGTTACGACGTACTGCCTTTGCCGCTTTATTATACTACATTATCGAGTTAAAATCAAGTGTTTTAACCGTTTTTTACACTCAAGAATTTTAATGCTTTGCAAACACTCAAAATTTATCAAAAAAATCCCCATATGTCAAGATAAATGAGGAATGATTAATAAAAAGTTTGGATTCCTTAAAGACCTCCTTGAATTATCAAACAAAGGAAGGGCGGAACTCTTGTCCGCCCTTCCTAATTTTATTCTTTTACGGTAACGTGCCCCTTAGGGTCAATATTTATTTTGCCATCTCTTTCAGCAAGAGAAATACCTCTTTCCATAGCCATGGTCACTACACTCCCCGTTCTTGAGTAGCCGAATCGCTTAGCAACCTCGCGAACAAGATCTGCTCGGGGCAGGCCTATCTGTTGACGGAGAACGTCTATCACGGCATTTGCAATCTCTCTTGAAGGAATGTCTGCCGCATCACGCTTATTTTCGCCTTCACCGTTAGTCCTGTACCCTTTGTAGGACAGAGACTCCGTCTTATACCAATAAATAACAGCATCCCCATCGAGAGAAGCCTTAAGGCCAAGAGAAGATATTATCTTTTCCAGCCTTTCGGGAATCTTCGTACCGGTTTTGGTAAGACCAAAGCTTTTCAGAACTCTCTTACAGAGAAGGCTGTGTGATATGGGTGCCTCCTTACGGAGAACGGTAGTTACAGCGGAGGATATCTTCCTTGTATAAGCAGCGGATAAGAATTCCTCGGTGGTTACCTTGCATAAGGGAAGTTCTGCCGCCTCATAAATGGAAACATCAGATTCTTCCTTTTTAGCAGAGGCTTTACGAGCCTTTTTCAATGAAGAAGAATTTGAATCTCCAAGCTTTTCTTCTAAAGAGAGCTCTTTACCTTCTTCACGGATAGATTGGAGATATTCTCCCAGCTTTTTAACCTCTCTTTCGGGGCTATCCCACCAGTCAATGCTCCATATTCTGTAAAGAGACCACCCCAGACCCTCCAGGACGGAGGCTTGGGAAATCTCTCTGTCGCCTGTGGTTTCCGCCTTTCTGTAGGCATCGCCGTCGGTAAGGATACCGCAAAGATATCTGTCGGGATTGTTGGGGTCTATAACTCCAATATCCACTCTGTATCCGGAACGGCCTACGTTTACGCGGGTTTCGTATCCCAACTCTTCCACATGGCTGGATATACTTTCTATAATGCCGTTACGGGCAGAATCTTCCCCATTACTGAGAGTGACAAGTTCTTCTTTTTCCGCGTAAGCAAGGAAGTCTCTTAGGGCAGATACCCCTCGGGCACCCGTCCTTGAAAGGTCGATATCCTCGGCTGTTATGGAAGAAAATACGCATATCTCGCACCTTGCTCTTGTAACGGCAACGTTGAGTCTTCGCCAACCGCCGTCTCTGTTAAGGGGGCCAAAATTCATGGATATCTTGCCATTCTTATCAGGGCCGTATCCCACGGAAATGATTATGGAATCTCTCTCGTCACCCTGTACGTTTTCAAGATTTTTTATAAAGAGCGGCTCGTCGGGTCTGTTTGCCCAAGCCTCAAGTTCGGAATCTGATTTACAAAGCTCGGTAAACAAATCGTCCACCAGATTCTGCTGCGCAATATTAAATGTCACAATACCAAGGGACATTTTTGAAAGCTCGGGATCGTTCTTTCTTCGGAGAATCTCCTTAACGACGGCCTTGGCTTCTTCCTTATTCCTGCGACTTCTGCCACGGTCAAAATATCCGTCAACAAGGTTAAGATTGACCTTTCGTTCCCTATCGTTGACTGACGGGAAGGTATAAAGACGGTTATCGTAAAACTCGCTGTTACTGAAAGCTATAAGGCTTTCGTGACGGCTTCGGTAATGCCACCTGAGATGGGTTTGGGGAAGCCCGAGAGCAAGACAATCGTCAAGAATGCTTTCAAGGTCCTCGGTTTCAGGATTTTCCTCATCATTCGCCATACTCATAAAGAATGCCGTGGGCGGCATCTGATTGGGGTCACCCACTATTACGGCGCTTTTTCCTCTGGCGATTGCACCAACAGCCTTGCAGGTCTGTATTTGAGAAGCCTCGTCAAATACAACTATATCAAAGGGCTCTCTGTCGGGGGCAAGATACTGTGCCGCAGAAAGGGGGCTCATAAGCATACAGGGGCAAAGTCGGGGCAACAGATTGGGAAGTTGCTCAAAAAGCTTTCTTATACTCGTGCCTCTTGCGTTACTTTTTATTGCGCGCTGGAGAATACCCAACTCGGAGGACTGGGAAGCCTGACTTGTAAAATCAGGCACTCTTGATGCCAAACGGCAGTAGATTTCTTCCTTACAGAGTCGTTTAAGGTCTTCGTCCATGCGCTTAAGCTGACGAACCTTTTCGTTAAACACTCCTCCCGAAAAGCTGCTTATTACAGGATCTTTCTCCACCGTATATCTGACCATAGCGCCGTATAAGCCTCGGTTCATAGCGGGGATAAGCTCTTTGTGCCTCATACCATTCTGATATGCAGACACCACGGGAGCAAGCCCCTCTTTAACAGCTTCTTCTCTGATAAAGGTATAGGCTATCCACTCTTTTATATCGTCAGCGGCTTTAATAAGATCTGCACAAATCTCCTGCTGAACAGCGATATACTCACCGTCGTAAGACGAACCGTCGTAGCCGATAAGTCCGCAAAGAATATCTCTCTTCTCACAGTAGCCATCAAAGGCTCTCTTTATGGCATCGGCAAGGGCAAAATACCTTTCGTCATCCGCAGATTTGAGCCGTAAGTTGTCACTGCCCGTTAAAGAGTTAAGCTCCGCAAAGATGGACTTTAACTTTGAAACAGTATCGGGCAAGGATTCAGCAACTACCCCATTAGTAATAAAAGAAACAAGTATGTCCTTATACTTTTCGCTCAAAGGGACCACAAAGGATAAATTATCCTTATACTCCCTCAATTTCTTCAGGGCATCACCTATGTAGTCGGTCTTGATTCTGCCCAATGCAAAGCTCTTGTACTCTTTTTTGAGCTTAAATGATTTGCTAATGCGAGAGAAGAAACCCGCATTTTTCATTTCGGTATACTTCTGCTCTTCGGCATCTATATCAAGAGCTAAGATTTCAGGTTTCCACAGGGTAAAAAGCTGTTTTTTCAGAGATTCCGCACGTTGAGAATATTCATAGAAGGAATCTATTTCCTCACAACTTTTCTCCACATCGGGAATGCTCGCCCATCCTTGGGGCAAAGACTCAAGCTCTGAAATAAGATGAGCAATATCTCTGATTTTAAGATAGTCTTCTTCCCTTTGGGGCGATAAATATTCAATTCCGTCCTCTGCCATTCTGCTCAACAGAGCCTTTACGCCGTCGTTAAGGAAGGTAAGGCTGACGGAATACTCTTTTGCCACAGAAGGAAGTTCGGAACGAAGCTGTTGTCTATATTCGGTAAGGGTAACGCTTCTGAGAGGATGATTATGAGGATGCCCCGCAATCTTTGCCGCCGCAATCAATCTTTCAACAAGGGCGCGGGCTTTTATAAGTCTATCCTCGTCAAAACAGCAAGCCTCTTCACCCTCGAACACAATAGTATCCTTGGCGTTTATTTCCCTTTCGTATCTTTCTATCATGGTATAAAGGGAAAGGCCGTTATTCCTTTGGGTGTAAAGGGCGTTTCCGTACTTGTCAAGCTCCTTGCGAAGCTCAGACGCGTTCTCTGCCTGACGCGCATAATCCTCCGAAACCACGTCGCGGGTAATTTCAGTAGTCCTCTTAAGGCGGTCGAGCACGTCCCTCTTTTTAGATTTGTTGGAATGGAGTTCAAGACAAAAATCCCCTATTCCCAACTTGTTAAGACGCTCCTGAACCACCGACAGCGCCGCCATTTTTTCGGCAACAAACAGTACTGTCTTACCCGACGACAAAGCGTTTGCGATAAGGGAGGTTATGGTTTGGGACTTTCCCGTACCGGGAGGGCCGTGAAGGACGAAGCTTTCGCCCTTTGAAGCTTTTTTGATTGCCCGAAGCTGAGATGCATCGGCGGGAAGGGGCAGAAATACCCCATCCTCACTTATATTTCCACTGTCAAAGGACAAATCGGGCTCCCACGCAAGACGGTTCTCCATCAGACTTCTGACTATAGGATTCTTTTCAAGATCATCACTTCTGTTGCGGATATCATTCCACATAACGAACTGAGCAAAGGAAAATACCCCAAGGCAGACTCCGTCTATTACGTCCCAATTAGTCTGAGACATAACCGCCTTTCTCATGGCGGTAAACGCCGCCTTTATATCAACGCCCTTTTCGTCCTCGGGAAGGGGGTCAAGTCCGTTAACTTCTATTCCGAAATCCCTCTTAAGCATTTCAAGTAAGGTCACGTTTGCTTGGGCGCCGTCATCTCTCATACGCAGAACGTAGCCGTTTTTGGCTGACTTGCGTACTATTTCAACGGGAAGAAGGAGTAGAGGAGCATATCTTGGGCGGGGTGACTGGGCGGTCTCAAACCACCTCAACATTCCGCAGGCAAGATAAAGGGTGTTTGCTCCGCTTTCTTCCAAGGCTGTTCTTGAAAGCCTGTAAAGATTCTTCAGCGTCTTCGCAAGATCGTTTTCAGAAACCACGGTGCGAATTCTTTTACTCTTGAATTCCTGGCGTATAAGGTCCTCGGCAGAACCGAGGGTGAAGATATTTTCAAAGCTGTTACGATGGTTTTCTTCCCCTACTTCAACGGGAATGGGGGCGATTACAAATTCATCCCCGTCTGCAAGAGCGTTTTCCACATCAGCCGCAGTGGGAGAAAGTATGGGAAGCATATTACCCGTAAGTCGGGTATTGATAAGAGAGTTTCTCAGGCTTAAATCGAGAAGTCTTCTTTCCCAATGGTCTTTTTTCGTTCTTTTGATTTCTTCTCTTTCAGACACCGCTTCCTTTTCCAAAGAAGCAGGCTCTTTTGTTGCCGCGATAATGGATGGAACATCAAGACTATAGCTTCCATCTGGATTTTTCGTTCTTAAGGGCAAGGGCATAACTCCCGAAAGACGGGCTCTTTTAACGTCTATTATACATTCAACGGGGTTGATTCCGCTCAATCTTTCTGCAGCAAGCTTTACGGCGGAGTCAAAATTCATGGACATGCCCGCCGTAAATGCGGTACTTTCCACAACTACTATTTCAGAAATCCCCTCGGCTATTCTCTTTGTAACTGCCGATGCGTCGTCGGTAACAGCCTCTGAAAAGGTCAAGTCTTCCAGCCATACGCCCAGAAACAGATGATTTTTCTGAACAATAAGTATGGGATGTAAGCCCACTGCCTCAACGCAGGAAGCAAAAAGCAGAGTCAAGTCAAGACAGGTTCCCATCTGTTTTGTGAGCACGTTATTTGCCAGACGGATCTTTTGTCCGGCATTTTCAAAGCTTTCGGGAGGAACGGAATAAACAATATTCTGCAGCTGCAAGCCGCTGTAAATAGCCGCTATCTGCTTTCTTACCCTATCGGGGTTTTTGCTTAAATATCCGTCAAATACGCCGTCGGCCGTCCATTTAGCCAAAAACTCCGAGGCAACCTCTTTCACAGAGGAAAGTTCGGGTGCTGTGGGCTGAACGAATGATGCAAGAAGCTCGGGGTAACATCCGTATCCCTGCCACTCGTCGTAAGGAAGCAGGGCAAAGGGATAGACCTTTTCACAAAGAATCTTACCCACAGAATTACAGACAGAAATGGTGATTTTTATATCCTCCCTTTCGGCAAGCTCAAAAAGCATCTTGTCATCAAAGGCGGGAGATTCGCCAAGGAGAGAGTTTTCTGAAAATCCATGCTTGAGCATAATAAATTCTTCGGGAGGAATAAGGGGGAGCTTCTGTTCAAAAGGAATAACGGCGGCAGCATCTGAAGTAACCTTCAGCGTCAGCCCTTCTGCGGGAATATCCGACAGGTTGTCCACCCGTATTCCCCTTATAGCGGGAATCCCCCTCTGTCTTGAGGCATAGTTAATATAGGGGAACACCTTAGCCCCCATCTTTAACTCGCAGTCATACCTTGTCCCGAGTATAGCATCCACATTTGCCTTAAGAACTTCTCTTTTCTGACTGTTTTCCATATTTTTCCTGCTCCTTCCCGCATATCCGAAAAACACTTACATGCTTATAAGTATAGCATAAAAATATATCCATTTCAATACTTCCAAAGAGTTCTTGACAAATTTTTATTTCCACATATTTCCTTGTTTAACCTCATATAAATTAATACATTTTCAGCCGCAGAAGGAGTTGCGGCAGAATAGAGGTTCTTAATGTTCGAAACGGCCTTAAGTTTCATATTTCTCATCTTGCACATAACGGAAAAAACAGGATTTCCACCGCCCCTCAGCGAAAAAGAGGAAGAAGAACAGCTCGTTTTGTTAGCCAAGGGCAGTAAAGCCGCCAGAAACCTTCTCGTGGAACGAAATCTTCGCCTTGTGGCCCACATAGTAAAAAAATACTATTCTTCATCCGAAGAACAAGACGATCTCATATCCATCGGAACAATAGGACTGATAAAGGCCATAGACAGCTTCAAGGCGGGAAAAAAGGTAAAGCTGGGAACTTACGCCTCAAAGTGCATAAAAAATGAGATTTTAATGTACTTCCGTTCCAAAAAGAAAACGGCAAGTGAGGTATCCATAAACGAACAAATAGACACGGATAAAGACGGAAACGCTCTCACCCTGGCAGATATTCTTACTACAGAAGAGGATGGAGAAGAGTCCATTTTAGAAGACATCTGCTCCAGACAAAGAAAGGCGGCCCTTGCAGATGCAGTTGAAAGAGTGCTTGACCCACGGGAAAGACAGCTCATTAAGCTACGGTACGGCATAAACGCCTCTCCACTGACCCAAAAGGCTACGGCAGAGCAAATGGGCATATCCCGTTCCTATGTAAGCCGAATAGAAAAATCCGCCATAGAAAAGCTGAGAGATGCCTTGAAATCCAGATAGGCCCTGATCCTGCACCCTAAATTTTAGCAATTTTTTTCAAACATTACTCCTTCACCCTTGCTTTTAACCCTATTACACTTTATAATAAGATATAAATAATACTATTCGCCCGAACAGTTTCGGACGCTTGTATAAAACTCAGGAGGACAACATAATGAAAGTACACGTTTTAAAAACCGAAAAAGAACTTGGCCAGGTAGCCGCTGACCTTATTGCAGAAGGTCTTATTGAGGCTATCAAGGAAAGAGGCGAGGCAAACTACCTTGCATCTACCGGCTCTTCTCAGTTTTCCACCTTTGAAGCACTTATCGCAAACAAGAACATAGACTGGACCAAGGTAACTATGTACCATCTTGACGAGTACGTAGCCCTTCCCGAAAGCCACATCGCTTCCTTCCGCAAGTACCTTAAGGAGCGTTTCGTATCCAAGGTTCCTCTCAAGAGAGCTGTATTCGTAAACGGCGAAGGCGACGTTGAAGAAAATCTCAAGATGCTTGAAGAAGAGCTTGCAGCTCATCCCATTGACGTAGGTGCCATCGGTATCGGCGAAAACGCTCACATCGCATTCAACGACCCCCCTGCAATGTTTGACAAGGAAGGCGCTTATCACGTTGTTAACCTTAACGATACCTGCAAAAAGCAGCAGGTTGGCGAAGGTTGGTTTGCTACCGTTGACGACGTTCCCAAGCAGGCTATTTCCATGACTTGCGGCCAGATCATGAAGTGCAAGACTATCGTTTGTGCAGTTCCCGGGGCAAGAAAGGCAGACGCTATCTACAACACCCTCAGCAGCGACAAGATCGATCCCATGGTTCCCGCAACCCTTCTTAAGAACCACGGTTGCACCCACGTTGTTATAGACGAAGGTTCTGCTTCCAAGTGTGACGAAGCTCTCCTTGCAAAATATCAGTAATCAAACAGATGAAAACTCTTATAAAAGATGCTACCCTCGTCCTCAAGGACGGCTACCTTAAAAACGGATACGTTGTCTGCGAAGACGGGGTCATCAAAACCATAGGCTCGGGAGCCTATCCCGAAGCTGACTACAGTGAGATAATTTCCGCAAAAGGAAATTATCTTGCTCCCGGCTTTGTGGATATACACGTCCACGGTGGCGTGGGACACGAATTTATAGACGGAACAGAAGAGGCTTTTAATGAGATCCTGCGCGCTCACCACAAGGGAGGAACCACAACGATAGTTCCCACCTTCAGCAGCGCTACCCTCGAAACCTATCTCAAGGTCATCAAGTTCTATAATGAATATAAAGACAGAGAGGATTCCATAGAGGGTATCCCCCACCTGGCCGGTATACATATGGAAGGCCCCTACTTTGCCCCCGCCCAGGCAGGAGCGCAGATTCCCGAAATAATTCGTCTGCCCAAGGCTGAAGAATACGAGGCTATTCTCGATGCTACACCCCATATAATCCGCTGGGCCATCGCTTGCGAGCTTGACGGCGCTTTGGAAATGGGCGAGGCTCTGGAAAAGAGAGGCATAAGTGTAAGTATCGGCCACTCCGATGCAACCACCGAAGAGGCCGAAGAAGCAATAAACCACGGCTATAAAAGTGTGACCCACCTTTATTCAAGCTGCTCAATAGTCCACAGAAACGCCCCCTTCAGAGAGGGTGGATTGGTTGAGGCCGCTTTTCTCCGCGACGAGCTTGACGTGGAGATAATAGGTGACGGTGCACATCTCCCCCGAGAACTGCTTCAGCTTATCTATAAAATAAAAGGCTCCGACAAAATAGCCCTTGTAACCGACTGTATCAGATACGGCGGTAAGCAATATGAAGAAGGCGAAAAGGTCTACGACCCAATTTGCGACCACTGGCTGACCATTGAAAGAAACGTGGCGGTTATGCCCGACAGAAGCTGCTTTGCAGGAAGCCTTTCCACCACATCCCATTTGGTAAGAACTATGGTTAAGCTTACCCCCGCCCCCCTCTACGAGGCGGTAAAGATGGCATCCCTGATACCTGCCCGAATCATAGGTTTGGACAAGCAGATAGGAAGCATCGAGGAGGGTAAAAAGGGTGACTTTGTCATTCTCGACAAAGACCTTCAGGTAAAAACAGTTATTCTCGACGGCGAGATATCAATAGAAAATTAATAAAATAACATATGAGAGGTATTATTATGAAAACCGTTCTCAATCGCGGCGTATATTCCGCAATTCTCACTCCCTTTAACGATGACGGGACCATTAAGGAAAGTGCTATTAAAGAAATAGTTGACTTCCAGGTTGAAAGAGGCATAATCGGCTTTTACGTAAACGGCAGTACCGGTGAAGGTATGGTTATGAGCGAAGAAGAACGTATGCAGGTTGTTGAAGCTGTTGTTAAGGCTGCTGCAGGCAGAGTTCAGACAGTCGTTCACGTTGGTACCACCGCTACCGATTCTGCAGTACGTATGGCTAAGCACGCCGCAAAAGTAGGCGCTGCAGGCGTTTCTGCAATATCTCCCTTCTACTATTCCCATGACAAGAGCTTTGTTATGGACTACTTCAGAGAGATCTCCTCCGCTACCGATCTTCCCTTCCTTGCATACCACAGCACCGAAGGCGTTGCTCTTTCCTACAATGATATTCTTGAGCTGTACAAGATGCCCAACGTAGCAGGTCTTAAGTACACTATGGACAATCTTGAAATCCTCTGCAGATTCAAGGAATTCCATCCCGACAAGCTCATATTTATGGGCCACGATGCCATGACCCTTTCCGCTCTTGTTTCCAGAGCAGACGGTAACATCGGCGCATTCCCCAACGTAATGCCCGCAGGCTTCACCAAGGTATTTAACGAATTCCAGGCAGGTAACATTACCGAAGCTATGCACGAACAGCACAGACTTAACCACTTCATCACCATCCTCAAGCAGCATATGCTTTCTGCAAACCAGGCTCCCCTCAAGGTAGTTCTTCAGGCTTACGGCATTGACTGCGGTACCGACCTCCGTCGTCCTGCAAAGGGTCTTGACAAGGACACTGCAGATCATCTGATCGCTTGCCTCAAGAAGGACGGCTACTTCGACATCTACAAATAAGGATATAAAGAAATGAACAAAAACGATATTAAGCTCTCCATCGGCTTTTACGAAAACGAGCTTTGCAACAACATCCTCCCCTTCTGGCTTGACAGATGTGAGGATAAGGTGAACGGCGGCTACTTCAACTGCTTTACAAACGACGGCAGCACGCTTGTTTCCACCAACAAATACACCTGGAGTGAAGGCCGTTTCCTCTGGCTTTTCTCCAAAATGGCACAGATGGCACGCCCCTTTACCGATGCCCAGAGAAAGGAATTTCTCCGTCTTGCAAAAAGCGGCCGCGATTTCCTTGTAAATCACTGCTTTATGCCCGACGAGCCCCTTCGTTGCGTATTCCTTATGAACGAAAAGGGCGAACCCCTCAAGGTAGACGGCTTTGATATATACGATATGAGCATTTACGCCGACGGCTTCGTTCACGACGGACTTGCTCAGTATAGTATTGCCGCAAACGACAAGGAAGCGTACGATATTGCAAGAAAGCTCTACTCGTCTATAATGACCAGATTCGAAACCTATAACTACCGCACCCTGCCTTACCCCATTTCCCCCGAATACGTAATGCACGGCTTCTACATGGTAAGAATAGCACACTGCTACAACATGTATCAGGCTTCTCAGGTATTTGATCCCGACTACTGCGATTACGTTCTGGGTAAGCTTCGCGAGTCTGTAGACAACGTTCTAAACCTCTTCAGCGATGAAGAAGGCGTTCTCCGAGAGGTAATTTACAGAGGCGGCGGCCGTGTGGAAGGTATCTTCGGAAACCACTCTAATCCCGGTCACATCTGCGAGGAAATGTGGTTTATTCAGCACGCCGCAGATATGCTTGGTGACAAGAGCTATACCGAAAGATGCGCAAAGATTCTTAAGAACGCTCTCGTTACCGGTTGGGACCCCGTTTACGGCGGACTCTATCACTTTATCGACTCAAAGGGCGGCGAGCCCCTTGCAGGCGATAACGACCCCACAAACGAGCCCATATATCAGCAGCTTATGTCCGGCTGGAGTGACAAACTCTGGTGGGTACACAGCGAAGCCCTCTACTCCGCACTTCTCTTCGGCGAGCTTACCAATGATGAAGAACTTAAGGAATGGTACGATAAGATTTTCGACTATACCTTTACCTTCCATCCCAATCCCGACAGAGAGATCCGCGAATGGGTACAGATACTTCGTCGCGACGGTCAGCCCGTGACCAAGGTTACTGCGCTCCCCGTTAAAGACCCCTATCATATTACCAGAAACCTTATGTATATCTTAAGATTCCTCTACACTCTTGAAAAGTAAGGAAGCAAAGAAACAATGAATACAAATCTTATAAACTTTATTGAGCAGGCGGAAATAAATCCCGAAGCATACGGCGTTTATCCCCGCTCCATCCACAGAACCTTCGAAGGCACAGCCTTTATGGTAAAGGCAGAGGATGCAGACTATCTGGTTGCCCACGCAAGCCTTGGCTTTGCTGGTACAGCCTTCCCCGCCAGGGGTGAAAAATGGGTATATGCACCCCTGACTCACGAAAACGCAGAGATTCTCCGCAAGGTGTTCCCCTTCACCGCCCCCGTTTCGGTACTTAAAAAGCCCCGGACGGTAGGTGTTGGCGACAGATTGGGAATTGCAACTCCCGGTCACATCCGCGTTTTTGAAAAATACGATGCATACCCCATCCTTGCCCAGCAGTCTATCCGTGAGCTTACCCTCACAAACCGTACCTTTGAGAACGTTCTGGACTGCGCCTCCTGGGCAGTATTCAGAGAAAACTTCACCAAGGGCTTTGGTGCCGACGGTGACCATCTCAAAACAAAGGACGAGGTAAAGTACGCCATTTCCTGCGGCTATACAATGATAACTCTTGACTGTAGCGAGCATATCAGAAACGACGTAACGGCTATGACCGCCGATGAGGTAAACGCCGCATACGAAAGCAATGCCGCCCTTGAAGAGAAGTATCTCAACAAGACCTTTGCCGTAGGCGACCTGTCCCTGACCTTTGATGAGGAGACCTTCAAGAGGACCTGCCTCATTTACAACAAGGCCATAGACTTTGCCGTATCTGTATACGACGACTTCTTTGCAGGCAAGGACGATGCTCTCGACTTTGAAGTTTCCATTGACGAAACCGCAACTCCCACCGATCCTCTCCAGCATTTTTACGTTGCAAACGAGCTTATCTCCCGCGGCGTAAAGCCCGCAACCGTAGCTCCCCGTTTCTGCGGAGAGTTCCAGAAGGGTATAGACTATATTGGCGATATTGAGCAGTTTGAAAGAGAATTCGCTCTTCACGCCGCAATAGCAAAGCACTTCGGATATAAGATAAGCGTTCACTCGGGTTCGGACAAATTCTCCGTATTCAGTATTGTAGGTAAATACACCGAGGGTTGCTTCCACGTCAAAACTGCAGGCACAAACTGGCTTGAAGCTATGGCAGTAATTGCTGAGCATTCCCCCGAGCTTTACAGGGAGATACATCAGTATGCAAGGGATTATGCCTTTGAAAAGGCCACCGCGTACTATCACGTCACCACAGACCTGAACAATATCCCCCAGCTTTCAGAGCTTACCGACGAACAGCTCCCCGATCTCTTCAAAAACAACGATTCCCGTCAGCTTATCCATATAACATACGGTCTTATCCTTAACGAAAAGAATGAAGACGGTACCCTCCGCTTCCGTGACAGACTGTACGATGCATGGAGAAAGTACGACGAAGAATATGCAAGAAGATTGGAAAGACATATTGGTCGTCACCTGATGCTGCTCTACAAAAAATAGGAATATATAACAAAAAATACGGACACGTTATTTCGTGTCCGTGTTTTTTTATTTTGCCCAATATCCCTCTTCGTTACGGGTAAGCAAAAGGCTTTCCTCTTCAGCCCCCGTCTGAGCGTTAATATATACCACCATTTCGGCATCATCTGCCTTGCAATATATCTCGTAGCATAAAATTTCTCTGTTACCGGGTGTTTGTATAACCGCTTTTTCCACATTCTCGGTTTCAAGTATCGAGGAAATTGTTGCCACTGCCTCTTCCTCTGTTATCCCGTTTTCAAATTCTAACTCTCGTGAGCTGTTTTTGGATATGAGGTGTCGGGACGCATCACAGTATACAACCTGACCGTCGGTAAGGGAAACACCTACCTTTATTTCCTCAGAAGTCGGAGGCCAAGCGGTCTTAGGAAGACAATTAGGGGCTACAACT
>JAZRLW010000036.1:0-11066 GCA_045647025.1 Eubacteriales bacterium | reverse complement strand
ATATAGAATACGGTAATGATTATCATAAAGAGGAAAAAGAGCCATGCCTCTTCATTTTCGGCAATAATACGCCACATAAAGAATGCAAAGGGAAATACTGCAAGGATTTTTACGGCAGCATAAAACTTTTCACTTACATAGGCACCGCCGGAAAGCTCAAACTTACGTCTGCGCAAAAGCTTTGCGGATGCAAAAAGGAATACGCCCAGCATTATTACGTTGCATATAAGCATGGGCCAGGTTTGAATATCGTAAAAACTGCCCGTAAAATCTTCCTGCCCGTATGTCATAAAGAACAACTGCTGAATAGGATAAAACGGCGCAAACAAAACCTTTATAAGCATATCCGCAGAGTCGATATATATATACTGATCTACATAACGGATATTAGTGCAGTCTTCACAAGCTATATTCTGGAAAGCGGTAATAAAAAATCCGGGAGTTATGGCCGTTACGAAAGTAAGTACCAACTGCGCGAGAGTGGTACCCGACAGGGTAGCCGCAAAGGCGGTAATGGCAAAGGTCACGCCATAGGCCACAACCCAATAAAAGAAGTACCAAAGATAGATGGAAGGTGCAACCATAACCGAAGGATGAACAAGAGGCATAGACACCGCAAGATATACGGCATTAACACCTACCACCATTACGATGGAAGCCAAACCTGCCAGAACGTTTGAGTTAAAAAGCTGTGCTCGGGTAACGGGCATAGAGCCGAAGAAGTCAGACCCGTTACGAGTAAAGAGAAATCTGAACTGTGCACACCCCAATATTACAGGTATTATGTACATGAATATCTGGGTGGGTATGGATATATCTATAAGGTAGAGAGATTCGCCTATTCTGAACTCGTTACCCATGGAGTAAACAAGGACGTTTACAGCAAGAAGAACGAGAGTCATTATAATAGTGTAGGGAAAGAACCGTTTGAACACATACCCGAAATAATTCTTACTGAATTGACAGGTCTTCAAACGCATATCCAAGCACCTCCATTTCATATATAAATACCTCTTCGAGAGTAAGGGGCAGGAAGTCGGCAATCAGGGGAGATTTCCGGTTAATAAGATTTTCAGCCTCTTCCCTGTTTCCCTTTATTATAACCGTAGCAACCGAGCCTATCTTCTTAAAGGACAGAACGTTAAGGGGAGCAAGGTCATCCTTTGTAAAATCTTTACCCAAAGACAGCTGAACTTTAAATACGTTCGTCTTAAGGGAGTGGGTATCACCCTCAAAGAGGATACCTCCCTGATAGAGAACACCCAAATGGTCGCAGATGTCCTCAAGCTCGCGAAGGTTATGGGACGTAAGAATAACGGTAGAGCCGTTATCCATTACCTTATCGTAAATAAGCTTCTTTATATAGTTACGAACAACGGGGTCAAGGCCGTCAAAGGTTTCATCAAAAAACAGATATTTAGCACCGCAGGAAAGGGCGGCGATAATGGAAGTCTGTCTTTTCATACCCTTTGAGAAAGTGGATATTTTATCCGTACGCCCCAATTTGAGCTTATCGGTATGGGTATAGAAATAATCTTTATCAAATTTAGGATAAAACGCGCTATACACGCTCACCACGTCCTTGAGCTGAGCGCCGTTGGGGAAATAAAGATCGTCTGACAGAAACATTATATCCTTTTTGATATCGGTATTGTCATACACCTCATGACCGTCTATCTCTATACTTCCCTGTTGAGGATAGTATACGCCGCTGAGCAATCTCAAAAAGGTAGATTTACCTGCACCGTTTGCCCCCACAAGGCCGTAAATACAACCGTCGGCAATCTTACAGTCAAGATTCTGCAGAACTGTCTTGCTTCCAAACCGTTTAGTCAGATTGACAATGTCTATCATATAGTTCAGACTCCTTTCGTGTCGAAAACTGTACTATCTGTATTAGTACAGTTATATTATAGCCCATTTTTATTCAAATGTCAATATGTTTTTACGGCAGATTTGTAAAATAATTACCCATTACCTCTTTTTCTTTCGTAACACTATATTCCTTGACTTGGCCTCTAATTTATGGTATAATGGAACACACTTAAAGAAAGGAGCAATACCGTGAGCAGAAAACAAAACCAACGGTGGATGAAGCTTGACAATGCGGCAAAAATATATCCCGCGGCAATGTCATGGTTCGGATGGATGTCCATATTCAGGCTCTCGGTAGAGCTTGACAGAAAAGTAGACCCAGAAGTCCTTCATAAAGCCTTATTGAACACCGTAAAGCGCTTCCCGTCTATGGGAGTACGGCTCCGAAAAGGCTTATTCTGGTATTATCTTGACAGCATAAAAAAGCCTCCCGAAATACAGGTGGACGTAAAAAATCCTTGTGCAAAAATGGACTTCAAAAAGCGTAATGGATATATGTTCAGAGTAAGATATCACGAAAACCGTATTGCGGCGGAATTTTTCCACGTGCTTACCGACGGTACAGGAGGTATGGTCTTTCTAAAAACACTGGTAGCTGAATATCTGGAAATTAAAAATGGAGAAACCATTCCCAGAGAGAACGGCATACTTGACTGCACAGAAGAGCCCAAAGAAGAAGAAACTGAAGACGCCTTCCTTAAGTATGCAAGAAAAGCTACCTTAAGCATAGGTGATCAAAAGGCCTGGCATGTTAGTGGAACAAAAGAATCAGCGGGATATATGAATGTAATCACTGCTATTATGCCGGCAAGTCAGCTTCACGCAAAGGCAAAAGCCAATAATGCTACCGTTACCGAGTACCTCCTCGCACATATGCTTCTGGCACTGGAAGAACTGCAGAGAAATAAGGAAAATGGAAAAAAACTACCTATTAAAGTAAACGTACCAATAAATCTGAGAAAATTTTACGGTTCAAAAACCCTGCGAAACTTTGCAAACTATATGAATGTAGGTATTGCTCCAGAGCTTGGAAGATATACGTTTGAAGAAACCCTGACCTCGGTAAAACACCAATTGGGTCTTATGGGCACGGAAAAGATAATGAACGGCAGATTTTCCAGCAACGTAAGCAACGAAAAAAATCTGCTCCTGAGATTAACTCCCTTGGTGATAAAAGAGCCCGTAATGAAGCTCGCCTTTCTTATAAACGGCGATAGAATCTCTACCACCATATTTTCAAACATAGGTAAAATAGACCTACCCGAAGAAATGGCCCGCCATATAGTGAGATTCGACTTTATGCTTGGCGTACAGTCCAAAAATCCCGTGGCCTGCGCCTGCGTTACCTTCGGGGATACCTGTTGCCTTAATCTGACCCGTTCCATTAGGGAGGCCGAAATGGAAAGACTATTTCTTACCCGTTTGGTCAGGGACGGCATACACGTTAAGGTAGAATCAAATCAGTAGGAGGAAAAGAATGTCTTATTGCGTAAATTGCGGTGTAGAACTGTCACTGTCGGAAAAAAGTTGCCCTCTCTGCGGAATTAAGGTAATAAATCCTGCAGACCCTTGGAAAGAACCGACACAGTTACCCTATCCACCCAATATTGACGGAGAGGTAAAGCACCTTAATAAAAAATTCAGCGCATTGCTGGTATTTGTAACTATGCTTATCCCAATCTTCGTATCTTGTCTGTGTAATCTTCTTATTGACGGTGTGCTGTCCTGGTCTATTCTGGTAATAGGCGGCGTTATATGTGCGGGAGTATTCATAATCCCACCCATCCTTTTTAAAAGCAAATCACCCTACTTCTTTCTGATACTGGATATGATGGCCACAGCCATATATCTGTTTGTCGTAGCTGCTCTTACAAACGGTATAAAGTGGTATCTGTTTTTGGCATTCCCTATTACAGATGCGGTATTTATTTTTGTTTTCTACATAGCCTATATGACCAGAAACAAAAAGCTTTCTGTCCCTTTAAAAATAGCAGGAGTACTGCTTAACGTAGCCATTCTGTGCATTATTATAGACTGCCTCATAAACTTTTATCTCCACGCACGAATCACTATATTCTGGTCCCTTATTGTTGCGGTAGTATGCATACTTTTCGCCCTTATATTCTTTACTTTGCACAGAAGGAAAGCTCTTCTCGAAGAAATAAAAAAACGTCTGTTTATATAAAAAAACTGCTCCCCGCGGGGAGCAGTTTTTTATCATTTACATTAAATTCTCATCGTATACAGCTCTGGAGCCTCCAACAAATGGAAGTCTCGTTCTTGCGGCCAAAAGAATGGCATCACCTATATGCGACATGGAGAGCCTTACGGGAACGGCAACCTTACGAAGGTGCATTCCTATAAGAGTTCCTCCTATATCAAGACCAGCATCGGCCTTTACGACAGAGACAGCAACGGGGTCTTCAAAGCCTGCATAAGCCGCCGTTGCAAAGGAGCCGCCCGCCTTGGGCTGAGGAACAACGTTTACTATATCGTCCCTATTTGCCGCCGCACGTTCAATAATAAGAGCGCGATTAAGATGTTCGCAACACTGAGCAGCGAGATATATGCCTTTTTCCTTCAATACTTCGTATACACCCTCAAAAAGAGCCTTGCCTATATCGGGGCTTGAATAACTGCCCAGATTATGTCCCTGCACCTCGGAGGAGGAGCATCCGACAACAAGGATATCTCCCTTTTTAAGGCCTGCTTTTTCACATATTTCCACAGTAGCTTTAGCCACTTGATTCTTATATTCCTGAAGATCCATAATCTTTTCCTCACATTATCCTTTATAGATTTTTGAAAGCAATTTCTCCATCAACGTGAACAAAGGCACGCTTACAGCAATACCAAAAACTCCCTGCACAACGTTTGGAGGAACGGTTGACACAAATGCGGCAAGCCCCTCGCCAAAGACAAGCGCAGCGTAAAGAAAATATCCCAATATCATTATAATTTCAGCCGCAACAGCAGAAAAAACTCCGGCAAGAATACCATTGCATTTATTCAGACTTTTACGCAAAAACCAGGCGCAAAGAGCAACCAAAGCTTTTATCACAAAGGTTCCGGGAGCATAGACAGCATACCCTAAAAACAAATCAGCCAAAGCAGAACCCAACGCTGCGGCAAAGGTACCGTAAACAGGTCCCAACATCCATCCCGCAATAAGAACTATGGCATCTCCGGGATGTACGTATCCCCCCGTAGGGGTAGGAAACATTACCATGGTAGCAATACAGCAGAGTGCCGCAAACATTGCAGCCATAGCGGTTTTGTGCAGATAAGTTTTATTCATCCGGCTAACATCTCCTATGCAAAATAATGACGAGTTTCGTATCGTGACCATAATACCACAATCCCTCAAAAATTTCAATATACTACTGCGAATATTCATGAAAAAGTTATAACTTCCCAGCTTTTTAAAAAAAATCTAATACACCGAATTTTACCATTTATCCACAGAGAATAGATTATTATTCCCATTTTGTTTCTCTAAACAGCGTAAAAATACCGAACATTTATTGACATTTTCAAACAAGCCCTTTAAAAGCCCCTGAATACATGGTATAATGCATTGATATATAAAATAATATATCTTAAAAATCTTCACTATTATGTAAAATCTTTAAGAGAGGAAGAAAATATATGAGTAATCCCAAAGTTTGCGCTGTTCCTTTCAACGGTACTCCCGAGCAGGAAAAGCAGTTAAAAGAAGTCATCGCAGAGCTCAAGGACGTAAAAGGCGCGCTTATGCCCGTTATGCAGAAAGCACAGGACATCTACGGCTATCTCCCCATCGAAGTTCAGAGAATGATAGCTGACGGTATGAACGTTCCTATGGAAAAAGTCTACGGCATTGCAACCTTCTACGCACAGTTCGCCCTTAATCCCAAAGGAAAGTATACCATTGGCGTATGCCTCGGTACTGCTTGCTACGTTAAGAATGCACAGGACGTATTTGACAAGTGCCGCGAGGTTCTTGGCATAGAAGCCGGCGGCATCACAGAGGACGGCAAGTTCTCTCTTGAAGCAACCCGTTGTATCGGTTGTTGTGGTCTTGCTCCCGTTATGACAGTAAACTCCGACGTTTACGGCAAGCTCACCGCAGATATGATCCCCGGAATAATTGCAAAATATCAGGACTAATAGCGTGAAAGGTTATCTGCACCAATAAGATATCGTGCACTCCTCACGCATAAATTCAAAGCTGTAGCTTTGCAAACTTTGAATTTATTTTAGGTCGCCGTAAACGGCGGCATAAATGCTTAAAATAAACGTTCACACAGAAAGGAACGGACATAGATTATGAAAATAAGCACCATTGTCGAGCTTCTTAATGCAAAGGTCCTTTGCGGTGAAGACAAACTTGATAACACTGTTAACTCCGCCTGCGGCTCCGATATGATGAGCGATGTCCTTGCCTATGTGAAAGAACAGGCGGTACTTCTGACCGGACTTATTAATCCCCAGGTTGTACGCACCGCCGAAATGATGGATATGCGTTGCATCGTTTTTGTCAGAGGAAAGACCCCTGCAGAAGAAGTAATTGCCCTTGCAGAAGAAAGCGGCATCGTCGTTCTCGCAACCGACGAACGTATGTATACCGCCTGCGGTAAGCTATACGCAAACGGTCTTTCGGGAGGTAGCAAACAGATATGACAATGCCTATTGAACCCGTCAGATTTCATTTTGACGTAAACGGAGATAATTTCACCTCCGCGGGCGAGGCGTCTGTCAAAGTTAAAAAGCTGCTCCGTCAGCTTAATATCGCACCCGATATCATTCGCAGAGTTTCTATTGCGATGTACGAAGGTGAGATAAACATGGTCATCCACGCCAATGGCGGAGATGCCGACGTTCTCGTCTACCCCGACAAAATACAGATAATTCTCAAAGACACCGGCCCCGGAATTGCAAACGTTGAACTTGCTATGCAGGAAGGTTTCTCAACTGCAAAGGATAACGTTCGTTCCCTTGGATTCGGTGCGGGAATGGGTCTGCCGAATATGAAGCGTTACACCGATAATATGAATATTGATACTCAAGTCGGTGTAGGCACTACCGTAACAATGGAGGTTATGATACCTCAGCAGTAACATCGGAGGCCATAATGAAACAGTATATCCACTCGGTTTCCTTGGATATCGACAGATGCAAAGGTTGTACAACCTGTCTTAAAAGATGTCCCACGGAAGCTATAAGAATAAGAGACGGTCACGCCGTTATAAAAAACGAGCGATGCATCGACTGCGGAGAATGTATAAGGCTTTGCCCCTATAAGGCAAAGAAAGCTCTTTACGATTCATTTGATGAGATAAAAAACTACAAATGGAAAATCGCAATCCCCGCCCCTGCCCTTTACGGACAGTTTGACAATCTTGAAGATTTGGACTACGTCCTTACTGGACTTCTGGACATAGGATTTGATGACGTTTATGAGGTAGCGTGTGCGGCAGAGCTTGTATCCGAATATACCAGACAGTACATTAAACAGTCCGAAATAAGCAAGCCCGTAATCTCATCGGCCTGCCCCGTTATCGTACGACTTATAACCGAAAGATTTCCTTCACTTTATCAGAACGTACTCCCTGTTCTTCAGCCTGCGGAGCTTGCAGCGTCCATGGCAAGACAGGAAGCCCTTAAAAATCACCCAGAGTTTGAAAGCGGTGATGTAGGCGTGTTCTTTATTTCACCCTGTCCCGCAAAGGTGAGTTACGTTAAGAATCCTTTCGGCATAGAAAAGTCGGACATAGACGCGGTCCTCTCCATGAGTGACGTGTATTTCCGTTTGGTTTCGGCCATGAACAAAATAACCACCCCAAAATCTCTTTCCAAAACGGGCCTTATCGGCATAAGCTGGGCAGGAACGGGCGGCGAATCATCCGCGCTGTTTAACGACAAGTATCTGGCCGCCGACGGCATAGAGAACGTTATAAAGGTTCTCGACGAAATAGAGAACGAAAAACTGGCAGGTGTGGATTTTGTTGAGCTTAACGCCTGCAACGGCGGATGCGTAGGCGGTTCACTTACTGTTGAAAACCCCTACATAGCAAAGGCCAGACTTCAAAACCTCAGAAGATACCTTCCCGTTTCCCAGAATCATCTTTTCAAAAACAGCGAAGATGCCGAGGGGAATGACGTAAAGGCCCTTGCAGACAAATACCAGTGGAAAATCCCGTTGCAATACGCCCCCGTAGCTCAGCTCTCTCAAAGCAGAACAGAAGCTATGAAAAAGATGAAGGAGATGCAGAATCTTCATTCTCAACTCCCCAAAATCGATTGCGGCTCTTGCGGATCACCCACCTGTATGACGCTGGCAGAGGACATAGTTAACGGTCACGCACAGATAGACGACTGCGTAATCAAAATGAAAGAGCATATCAAAATAGCCATCGAAACATTAAGAAAGATGGAAGAGGAACACAAACAGGAGGCCAACAATGACGGTAAATGAAGCCATTGAAAAATTTGGTCTTTCGGTAGTTGCTCTTCCAGACGGCGACAGAGAAATAAGCGGAGGATACTGCGGAGACCTACTCAGCTGGGTCATGGGCAGAGCTCAAAGCGGTCAGGCATGGATAACCATAATGTCAAACCTTAACGTTATTGCCGTAGCCACCCTTTGCGATCCCTCCTGTATAATTCTCGCCGAAGACGTTACGGTGACTGACGATATAAAGGCGAAGGCAGAAGAACAAGGAATAAACATTCTCTCTTCTCCAGACCCTGCATTTGAGATCTGCGGAAAGATATACGCAAATCTCTAAAAAGAAAGGTCATAAAGATGAACGACTATTTTTACGACCTACACATTCACTCCTGTCTTTCCCCCTGCGGGGATGACGACATGACTCCCAACAATATTGCAAATATGGGCTCTCTACTGGGACTTGGGGTTATGGCTCTCACCGACCATAATTCCTGCAAAAACCTTCCCCCCTTCTTTTCCGCCTGCAAACGCAACGGAATAGTTCCCGTGGGAGGCATGGAGCTTACGACGGCAGAAGAAATTCACCTCGTATGTCTTTTTGAAGGCCTTGAAGAAGCTCTTGCATTCGGAGATGAGGTTTATCCTCACATTCCGCCCATAAAGAACCGACCCGATATTTTCGGAAACCAGTTTGTTACAGATAACGAGGACAACGTTACAGCAGAGGAAGAAAAGCTTCTTATCTCGGCCACAGACATTGACCTATATACGGCGACAAAGCTTGTGAAGAAATTCGGTGGAGCGGCCTATCCGGCCCATGTAGACAGGGAGTCAAACGGTATAATCGCCATTTTGGGCGATATCCCTCCCGAGCCGGGCTTTAAGGTGTGCGAATTTAACGATAAGGCAAATACCCTTCCTTATAAAGAAAGGTATGCTTCGTTGAAGGAGCTCTTCACCCTATCCTGCAGTGATGCCCATCACCTGTGGGATATTAGCGAAGCTGAAAACAGACTCGCTATAGACGACGAGCCTTACAGTAGCGCGAAAGTCCGACAATCCCTTATAAGAATGTTGAAAGGTGAGATAAAGAAATGAAAGAGCTTTCCCTCAACATCCTTGATATAACCAAAAACTCCGTTACCGCAGGTGCAAAAAATATTGCAATCCGCCTTATCACCGATAGTCAGGGTGTTCTGACCCTTACTATTGAGGACGACGGATGTGGTATGACACCTGAAACGGTAAAAACGGTCACCGACCCCTTTTGCACGTCAAGAAAGACAAGAAAGGTTGGCTTAGGCCTCCCTTTCCTAACACTTGCGGCAAATCAGGCAGGCGGAGACGTAACGGTTATCTCCCGTCATAAGGATACCTATCCTAATGACCACGGAACGGTAGTCAAGGCAACATTCGATACAAACAGTATAGATTTCACTCCTGTAGGAGACGTTACGGGAACCATCGTAACTCTCATAAACGGAAGCCCCGATATAGACTTTGAGTTTGAAGATACTACCCCAAAGGGTACCGTAAGACTCTCCACAAAGGAATTAAGGGAAGTTCTGGGAGGAGTAAGTCTGGCAGAATATGAGGTTCTTCAATGGATAGAAGGATATCTGGAAGAGCAGTATTCGGCAAGATAATTCAATAGCTAAAAAAAATAAATCAAATAAATTCGGAGGTGCATTCTCAATGAAGAGCTTAGCAGAACTCGCTCAGATCAGAGAGAAAATGAAAAACAAGGTTACCATTCGTGAAAACGCAGACAACGCCACCAGAATCGTAGTAGGCATGGCAACTTGCGGCATTGCAGCAGGCGCTCGCCCCGTTTTGGCAGCTTTCGTTGAAGGCGTTAACGAAGCAGGCCTGACTGACAGCGTTACCGTTACCCAGACCGGTTGTATCGGTATTTGTCAGTACGAACCTGTCGTTGAAGTATATCAGGCAGGTAAGGAAAAGGTTACTTACACAAAGATGACTCCCGACAAAGCAAAGGAAGTTATTGAAAAGCACATCAAAAACGGCAATCCCATCAGCGAATACACTATCGGATCCACCGTTAAATAAGGAGGAAAAGACACAATGATTCGTTCTCATATACTTATATGCGGCGGTACAGGTTGTACCTCCTCTAAGAGTGCCGAAATCGCAAAGTCTCTTCAGGCAGAGATTGCAAATCAGGGTCTTGCAGAAGAAGTTCAGGTAGTAACTACCGGTTGTTTCGGTCTTTGCGCCCTCGGTCCCATTATGATAGTTTACCCCGAAGGTACCTTCTATCACGGCGTTTCCCTTGACGACGTTCAGGAAATCGTCTCCGAACATCTTCTTAAGGGCCGTCCTGTAGAAAGACTCGTATATCACGAGCAGAATGACCAGGACGTTCATCACGCCACCTCACTCAGCGAAACCACCTTCTACTCTAAGCAGAAGCGTGTTGCTCTCCGCAACTGTGGTGTTATCGACCCCGAAAACATCGAAGAATATATTGCAAACGACGGTTATGCCGCTCTCGGTAAGTGTCTTACTGAATACACTCCCGAGCAGGTAATCGACATCGTTCTTCAGTCCGGTCTCCGCGGTAGAGGCGGCGCAGGCTTCCCCACCGGTAGAAAATGGGACCTTGCAAGAAGACTCGTTCCCGATGCTGACCAGAAGTACGTTTGCTGTAACGCTGACGAAGGCGATCCCGGAGCATTCATGGACAGATCCGTTCTTGAAGGCGACCCCCACGCTCTTATTGAAGCTATGGCCATTG
>JAZRLW010000035.1:0-5007 GCA_045647025.1 Eubacteriales bacterium | reverse complement strand
GTAGTTGTAGAAGACCTTATCTCCACCGGCGGTAGTGTTATCGAGGTTGTAAACGTTCTCCGCGAAGCAGGTGCCGAGGTTCTCGGTATCGTAAGCATCTTTACCTACGGCATGAAGAAGGGTATTGACCGTCTTGCAGAGGCTAACGTAAGAAACGTATCCCTCACCAACTTTGATACCGTTGCTGAAGTTGCCGCTGAAATCGGCTACGTTAAGCCCGAAGACATCAGCAGACTTATCGCTTTCCGCAACAACCCCTCCGACGAATCCTGGATTCAGAAGTAATATAAAAGGAAAAAACAATGAGAAGTCTTATTGACATAATGGACCTTTCTACCGAAGAGATAGAGGGTCTTATGGCCGTAGCCTCCGATATAGTGGAGAATCCTGCGGCTTATTCGGAAAAATGTAAGGGCAAAAAAATAGCAACCCTCTTTTTTGAGCCCTCCACCAGAACCCGCCTTTCCTTTGAGGCGGCTATGTACGAGCTTGGCGGTAACGTTTTAGGATTTTCCGATTCGGGATCTTCCTCCGCTTCCAAGGGCGAAAGCGTTGCAGATACGGCCCGCGTTGTAAGCTGCTACGCAGATATTATCGCCATGCGTCATCCCAAGGAGGGCGCGCCCCTTGTTGCATCCATGAACGCATCCGTTCCCGTTATCAATGCGGGTGACGGCGGTCATAACCACCCCACCCAGACCCTTGCAGACCTCTTTACCATAAAGAGGGAAAAGGGTAGGATAAACAACCTTACCGTGGGCTTTTGCGGCGACCTTAAGTTCGGCAGAACCGTACATTCCCTTATCAATGCCCTTTCAAGATACGAGGGTATAAACATCGTTCTTATTTCTCCCGAAGAGCTTAAGCTCCCCGATTATATCAAGAGCGAAGTTCTTGACCGTAACGGAATCCCCTATAAAGAGATGCTCAGTCTTGAAGAGGCTATGCCCGAGCTTGACGTTCTTTATATGACCCGTGTGCAGAAGGAGAGATTCTTTAACGAGGCCGATTACATCCGCCTTAAGGATACCTATATCCTGAATCCTGAAAAGCTCCAGTCCGCACGCCCCGATATGTGTATACTCCATCCTCTTCCCAGAGTTAACGAAATATCCGTTGCTGTGGATAATGATCCCAGAGCTTGCTACTTTAAGCAGGTTCTTAATGCAAAGTATATGCGTATGGCTCTTATTCTCGATCTTCTGGAGGTGAAATGATATGCGACTTGATCCCATAAACGACGGTATCGTTATTGACCATATCACCGCGGGTAAGGGTATGGAGCTTTATAATATCCTTAATCTGGGCGAGCTTAAATGTTCTGTCGCTATCATAAAAAATGCCGACAGTAAAAAGACCGGCAAGAAGGATATTATCAAGATAGACTCTGTTATAGACCTTAACTTTGACGTTATAGGCTACGTTGACCCCGGCGTTAACGTAAACATTATCCGTGATGGTAAGATAGTTGAAAAGCTCCGTCCCGGAATGCCCGAAAGGGTAGAAGGGGTTATCAAGTGCAAAAACCCCCGTTGCATAACCTCCACCGAACAGGAACTTCCCCATGTGTTCAAGCTTACCGATAAGGAAAAGCGTATTTACAGATGTATCTATTGCGAAAGCAAGGCTAAATAGTAAAGAAAAACGGCTGTCTTTTGACAGCCGTTGCTTTTTATTCGGTTTTTGTATTTGCCTGATATATCCTTGATGTTTCACCCCAAGGATGGTTGCCAATGGCAATGTATTCCCAGCCGTATTTTTCATAATATCCGATGTGGTCGGTGCAAAGATATATATTTTCAAAGCCGCCCTTTTTCGCCTCTTTTCTTGCGTTAAAAAGTAACTTTCCGCCCAAAGCGTTGCCTCTGTATTGGGGCTCAACGAAGAGGGCGCAAAGGTAGGGCTTAAGGTCGGTTCTGTCAACAAAGTCGTTCTCAATTATTCCGCAACCTGCCGCGATTTCCCCGTCGTTACCCAAGATAACGAACCATAGCGGAATGGGGGAGAGGTCGGAGTACATCTCGTCAAAGCTTTTTCTGTATTCGATTTCATCAATGCCCCACTTTGAGGAAAACCACTTTATGGCCTTTTCCTTTAAGTCAGGTCTGTTTTTAAGGTTAATGATTTCGGGGTTCATTGGTTGCACCTTCTTTCCACACCATTATACCACGGAATCCTTTTTCAGTCAAGTTCGGTATTGCAATTTTCGGTATAGTGTGATATAATATGCCCAAAAGATTTGAGAAAAAGGGAGTGGCCTATGCTTTCGGAGTATAAAAAAATAATAGTTGTCGGCAGTTGTGGTAGCGGCAAAAGCTATCTGTCTGCAAGATTGGGCGAGGTTCTCGGCATCCCCGTAACTCACCTTGACAAGGTGTTCTGGAAGCCCGGATGGGAGTCTTTGGGCAGGGATGAGTTTGACGGCCGTCTTGAGGAGATAACGGCGGAGGACAGCTGGATAGTGGACGGAAACTACTCCCGCACCATGGAGCGCCGTGTGGAGCGTGCAGACGCTGTGATATTTTTGGATATAAGCAGATGGGTATGTCTTTGGAGCCTTATAAAAAGGAGAAATAAGCCCCGTGCCGATATGCCCGAGAACTGCGAGGAAAGGTGGGGCAAGGATTATTTTGAGTTGCTCAAAATGGCTCTTGACTATCCAAAAAACGGCAGGCCTCAGGTTCTTGCCCTGAAGGAAAAATACCCCACTAAACCCTTTATAATCCTTAAAACCAGAGGTCAGGTCAACAGACTTCTGAAGAAAATGAGGCATAAAAAATGAAATTCATATCCTGGAACGTAAACGGCTTTCGAGCCTGCCTTAAAAAGGGCTTTGAAGATTTTTTTAAAGAGGCTGACGCCGACTTTTTCTGTCTGCAGGAAACAAAAATGCAGCCGGGAGAGGCGGATTTTGCCCCCGAAGGATATCTTTCTTACTTCAGCAGTGCCATAAAGAAGGGGTATTCAGGTACCGCTATCTTTGCAAAAAAGGAGCCACTTTCCGTGGCCTACGGCATAGATGGGAAGTACAGCGACGAGGGACGACTCATAACCCTTGAATACGAAAATTTCTATCTTATTTGCTGTTACACCCCCAATGCCCAGAGGGAGCTTACCCGTCTGGATTACAGAATGGAGTTTGAGGATTGTCTGCGTGAGTATATGGCCCTTTTAAGCACTAAAAAGCCTTGTATTCTTTGCGGGGATCTCAATGTAGCCCATACCGAAATAGACCTTAAAAACCCTAAAACAAACGTTAATAACGCGGGATTCACCCCTCAGGAAAGGGAGAAGATGACAAAGCTTTTAGAGTCGGGATTTACCGACTCCTTCAGATACCTTTATCCCGACAAAACGGGAGCCTACAGCTGGTGGTCTTATATGTATAACGCCCGTGCCAACAACGCAGGGTGGCGTATAGATTACTTTATAGTGTCCGATTCTGTAAAGGATAAAATATCCGATGCCTTTATCTGTCCCGAGGTTATGGGCAGCGACCATTGTCCCGTGGGGCTTGTTTTAGATATTTAGGAGAAAAATATGAAGTTCTTGTTTACAGGCTTTGACCCTTTTAATTTTGAAACAATAAATCCCTCCACCCTTGCCGTGGATGCTTTGCCCGATAAAATAGGGGAGCACCAGATAGTAAAGGCGTATCTCCCCACCTCCTACCAAAGAGCCCCCAAAATGCTTTTGGAGGCCATTGAGGAGCATACCCCCGACTTTGTAATATGCGTTGGGCTTGCCGGCAGAAGAAAGAACGTGGAGCTTGAATATTGCGCCCTTAATATGGCCGATGCCATTGTTCCCGATAACGACGGCGTTATAAAGAACGGAGTTCCCGTTATCCCAGAGTCTGAGGTGACTGCATACTTTTCCACCCTTGATTTAAAAGAAGCCAGATTGGCGGTTATGAAGGAGCAGGTGTTCTGTCAAATATCCTACCACGCAGGTACTTACGTTTGCAATACCCTTTATTTTAATCTTCTTCACGCTTGTCAGGGCAAGGATATGCAGGGGCTTTTTGTTCATATTCCTTATTTGCCCGAGCAGGCGGAGAAGAAACCCTCCTGCCCCTCGATGCCCATTGAGGACGACGTTAAAGCCCTGACGGCGTTGGTGGAGTTTTTTGGAAATAAATAGTGTACCTGCTTGACTTTTGTCATTTAGGATGCTATAATATATAAAATAAATAATCTGCCACCGGGTAGAGAGTGCGATGCATTCGTTTGCGTGTCGTTAGGTCTTTGAAGATACGCATAACGGATGCTTCTTTTTTTGCGAGGTAATTATGTGTAAAAGAATAATAAAATATTTTTCGCCGGTGGAGATAGCATTGTGGGTGTCATCTGTGGTGCTGATAACGGTATCGTTTTTCCTTTTTGACAGAACAGGCTATCTTACTTTGCTTGCATCTTTGATTGGGGTAACCTCTTTAATATTTAACGCAAAGGGAAACCCCTTCGGTCAGATACTGATGATAGTATTCAGCCTTTTGTACGGTTTCATTTCCTGGACCTTTGCCTATTACGGGGAGATGATAACCTATCTTGGAATGACTGCGCCCATGGCCCTTTTTGCCCTTATTTCATGGCTTAGAAATCCATATAAGGGAAAAATGTCAGAGGTGAAGGTTAACCGTGTCGGAGGTAGGGAGATTGTCTTTTCGGCGGTGCTGACTACCGTAGTGACGGTTGTGTTTTATTTTATCCTTGCCGCCTTCAATACTGCAAATCTTCTCCCAAGCACCTTGTCTGTGACCACCAGCTTCCTTGCGGCCTATCTTACCTTTAGAAGAAGCCCATACTTCGCCCTTGCATATGCGGCAAACGACGTTGTGCTGATAGTCCTTTGGATAATGGCCACTGCGGTAGATACGTCGTATCTTTCGGTGGTAGTATGTTTTGCAGTATTTCTTATAAACGACCTTTACGGCTTCTTTAATTGGCTGAAAATAGAAAAAAGACAGAGGATATAAGAAAAGGCCTGCGGCAAAACCGCAGGCCT
>JAZRLW010000034.1:0-4338 GCA_045647025.1 Eubacteriales bacterium | reverse complement strand
TGCAAGGCAAGGCGTGTGAAAAGGAGTACGAACAAATCGTCCGTACTCCTTTTATTTTGCGGAAGGTTAAACCTGCTTTATGGAAAGCTCCCCGATTTTGGGGAGCATTTTTATATCTTTTAAATTATATCTGTGCAAGAGCCTGCTCTGCATCGGCTATAATATCGTCAACGTTTTCAAGACCAACGGAGAATCTTACCATACCGGGGTTTATACCACAGGCAACAAGCTGTTCCTCGGTAAGCTGACGGTGGGTCTCACCCGCGGGATGAAGAACGCAGGTACGGATATCGGCAACGTGTACCTCGTTGGAGGCAAGCTTAAGGGAGTCCATAAACTTAATGGCATTGTCCTTACCGCCCTTAATGACTATGGAGATAACGCCCGAAGCACCCTTGAGGTACTTTTTACCAAGCTCGTAATACTTGTCACCCTCAAGTCCGGGGTAGCTTACAGATTCAATCTTATCGCTGTTCTTAAAGAAGGTTGCAACCTTAAGAGCGTTTTCGCAGTACTGCTCCATTCTTATGGCCATGGTTTCAAGACCGAGGTTAAGAAGGAATGCGGAGTGAGCCGCGGGATAGCAGCCAAAGTCACGCATAAGCTGCATACGAGCCTTTACGATGTATGCAGCCTTGCCGTAGGTATCGGTATAGGTTATGCCGTGATAGGATTCGTCGGGCTGGGTAAGCTCGGGGAACTTGCCGTTGTTCCAGTCAAAATTACCGCTGTCAACTATAACACCGCCAACCTGAACTGCATGGCCGTCCATGTACTTTGAGGTGGAATGAACAACTATGTCCGCACCAAAATCAAAGGGCTTGCAGAGTATGGGGGTGGCAAAGGTGTTGTCAACGATAAGAGGAATGCCGTTTTTATGTGCGGCGGAGGCAAACTTTTCAATATCGAGAACGGAGAGGGCGGGGTTTGCTATGGTCTCGCCGAAAACTGCTCTGGTATCGGGTCTTATTGCGGCGCAGATCTCCTCTTCGGAAGCGTCGGGGTCAACGAAGATACACTCTATACCGAGCTTTTTAAGGGTAAATGCCAAAAGGTTTACCGTACCGCCGTATATCTGGGAGGAAGCAACTATGCTCTGACCTGCCTGACAGATATTGAGTATGGACATCATAGATGCGGCCTGACCCGAGGTGGTACACATAGCGCCTACGCCACCTTCAAGGGCGGCTATTTTTTCCTCAACCGCCATAACGGTGGGATTAGCAAATCTGGAATAAATAAGGCTCTGGGTGGGCTCGTCAAAAACGGCGGCCACGTCAGCCGTAGAATCATAAACGTAGGTAGTGCTCTGAACTATGGGTACTACTCTGGGCTCCTTATTCTTGGGGGTGTAGCCCGCGTGTAGGCATTTGGTTTCGTCGCGCATAATCTATTTCTCCTTTAAGGATTAGAATCTAAAATATAAGAATGGGTTGTAGCTGCTTGACACCATATAAGAGGTGGCAACAAGCCATACGGCTATACAACCAACCAGGGTCGCAACCATAAACACCTTGCGATTTTTATTGGCAAGGCGGTTTTTGAGATTTTCAAAAAGAGGTGTGGCGCAAAGGAAAAGAACCACCAGAAGTATAACGTTAGTATAAAGGAGATATACTCCCCTGCCGTTAATAAAAGGAAGACCGCCAAAGCCGAACATATTGCCAAAATACTGTCCAACCACGGACATATCGTCTATGGCGAAGAATACCCAGCTGAAGAGAACTATCAGGAGGGTGTAAACATGCCCCACCCAACGGGGAAGCTTCTTGAGGATATTGAGAAGGAAGGTCTTTTCAACAACCAGCAGTACGCCGAAATAAAGGCCCCAAAGGATGAAGTTCCAACCTGCTCCGTGCCAGAATCCGGTACAGAACCAGACCACAAAAATATTGAAAAAGTGACGCCACTTTCCAACTCTGTTGCCCCCAAGGGGGATGTAAAGATATTCCCTGAACCAAGTACCGAGGGATATATGCCACCTTCTCCAGAACTCGGTAACGCTTCGGGAAACGTAGGGGTAATCAAAGTTCTTATCAAACTCAAACCCTAACATTCGGCCAAGACCTATGGCCATATCCGAATAACCCGAAAAGTCAAAGTATATCTGAAGGGCAAAGGCTATAATGCCAAGCCAAGAGGTAACTACGCTCATCTCACTCTGGGGCAGGGCTATGACCGTATCCCAAAGCTCACCTATGGTATTTGCGCAAAGTATCTTCTTTGCAAGACCCACGGTAAAGGTTTTAACACCCGATGCAAACTTATCCCCATCGCAATGTCTTTCATTAAGCTGGTCGGCAATGGTAAGGTATCTTACGATAGGACCGGCGATAAGCTGAGGGAAAAGAGCTATGTAAGCACCGAAGGAAATAATATTTTTCTGTACGGGGGCATCCTTACGGTAAACGTCAATGGTGTAGGATAGGGTCTGGAAAGTATAGAATGAAATACCGATGGGAAGCTCAAGACCCACAAGAGGTATACCCGTACCCAGAAGGCCGTTTATGTTAGAAATAAAGAAGTCTGCATACTTAAAGAAGCCCAGGATTGCAAGATTTATTACGATTGAAGCTATCATCCAGAATCTTGCGGATTTTATATTCCCTTTATTAAGAGCCTTGTCTACGAATATTCCCGTACCCCAACCAACGGTTATGGTAAGGAGCATAAGGAAGACGTATATGGGCTCACCCCAGGCGTAGAATATAAGGCTGACCAAAAACAGCATGGTGTTACGGAAGATGTTTTTGGGGCCGGGGGGCAAAATCTTATTCAGGAGAAGAACTATGGGGAAATACAAAAACATAAAATAAAGGGCGCTGAATATCATTTTTACCTTCTCCTTTTTCTTATTTATTTTATCATTATATCACTCTTAATGGGATAAATCAACAACAAAACTGTTAATTTTATCCCCGAAAGAGGTTTTATAACACCCTCAAGCAAAAGTTCGGTTTTTGTTCCGCTGTTTGGAGTTGCCATATCCCGAAATTTGAGCTATAATAAAACCATAAAACAATGGAGATAAACTTATGGATAAAATGCGTTTTGCCACCGTCGGTACGTCATGGATAACCGACGAATTTATTGGAGCCCTCAAGTCCTTCCCCCAAGCAGAGCTTAAAGGGGTATATTCCCGAAACGAGGAGAAGGCTCTGGCCTTTGCAAAAAAGCACGGGGCAAGTCTTGTTTTTACAAGCCTTGAAGAGATGGCCGCCTGCAAGGAGATAGACGCGGTATACATCGCCTCTCCAAACTCCTGCCATTGCGAACAGACACTTCTTTTTCTCAACTCAAAAAAGCACGTTATATGCGAAAAGCCCGCCGCGTCCAACCTTAAGGAAGTACAGATGATGACTGCCGCCGCAAGGGATAACGGAGTGACCTTTATGGAAGCATATAAGTCAATCTTTATGCCCGGAATGAAGGCAGTAAAAGAAAATCTGCATAAGCTTGGTACGGTAAGAAGCGCATTCTTTTCCTTTGCAAAATACTCTTCCCGATACGATGCCCACAAGGAGGGCAAAAACGTTAACACCTTTAAGGCGGAGTTTTCAAACGGCGCCCTTATGGACTTGGGAATGTACTGCGTAAGCCCCATGCTTCACCTTTTCGGCACTCCCTCGGCCGTAAGCTCCTTTGCGGCAAAGGTTGACGGCGGAGTTGACGGCGCGGGAGCCCTTATAATGCAATACCCCACCTTCGTAGCCACCCTTAATTACGGCAAGGTTGCCGACTCCTACCTCCCCTGCGAGATAGCGGGAGAAGAGGCCACAATGCTTATCCACCACATAAGCATTCCCGACAAAATAGAGATAATCTACAGGGATAAAACCAAGAAAAAAGAGGTTATTATCCCCGACCAGCGTCCCGACAATATGTGCTATCAGATAGAGGAATTCCTCACCTGCATAAAAGAGGGCCGTTCAGAGTCTACCATACACACCCACGCCATTACCGAGGCTTGCATGGGAATTATGGACGCGGCGAGAAGGCAAGGTAATATCATTTATCCCGCCGATAACAAATGCGAGAAAGAGATACGCAAATGAGAAAGATTATCCCCATATTTTTAGTTCTTCTGCTGGGATTTTCCCTATGCGCTTGCGGTAGCAAGTCCAATGATGAGATTATTGCAGGACAGCAAGTAATAATCGACGATCAAAATCGAACAATAGAAGAATTCCAGATCATGCTTGACGAAATGCAGATGATTCTGCAGGAGAGCGATAACACAATCAACAACCTTGTAGCCGAAAATGAAAGGCTTCAACAAAAGCTTTCGGATCTGCAGCAGGAGATATCTCCCTATACCAAGTCGGAGGCCAAGCGGTC